>NZ_QTXQ01000014.1:668-57786 GCF_003461725.1 Anaerostipes sp. AF04-45 | reverse complement strand
CCCTTTAGGAAGCCGCAAAATTCGGCGTGCGACATGCTTGCCTTTAGTGCATCTATACATTCAATTTCCCCGCTTGTGTAATGACCTGGATGGTTTACCGGATCCGCCTCGTTCCCCTCCCAATATTTGCATTTATGATTCTCTGTAATAGCCCCGCTTATTACACTTTCACAATTTCGGCATGTTTTCTCTATAGCATCGTAAAAATAGCATGTTCCGCACCATTTATCTTGTATTTTCATATTCCCTCCTTCCTGCCCGCCGGAGCGGGCTGTAAAACAGGATGCCTAAATGTTTTCGTGTTACGAATGTGATATATATAGACCCAACACGGGTAAATACCTATTTGTTACCTATTTGTCCCAGGTGACGTATGCGCTGCCCGATGTGGGATATACCGTTTTTAGTCTCCTGCCATTTACGATTTTCTCTGGGCGACGGAATACTCCCTTTTCTGGCTTTTCTCTTAACCTTCGTTTCTCTTCTCTTTTCCAGTATTGAGCCACCCATTTTTCCACGGTATCCTTACAAATTCCGTACTCCCTGGCAATCTGTCTTTTCCCTTTTCCGGCTAAATACTCCGTTACAACTTGCTCTTTTACCTCTTTTGGGCATTTAAGAGCCAGGTAAGAACTATATTCCGACGGATCGTAGAACATATCTGTCCAGATGCATACAGTACCATTCGATATTCCGTATTTCTTTGCTGTCTCTTTTACAGAGAGGCTGTTTTCTACTCTGTCTTTTGCTACCTTCTTCTTAAATTCTTCCGTGTATTTCCCCGTTCTCCCCATTTATACCTCCACGATTCTGTACGTCCCGGCACTAGCCCCGGTTTCCTTGTCAAAGACCTTTTTCCCTGTCTTCTCGATTAGTCCCCGCTCTTCCAGCCCCTTTAGCCTGGGAGCTACGGACTGCCGGTGTTCGCTATAATGTATCCCTGCCAGACACATGCCCACAGCAATCTGGTGCGCTGTAAGATCCCGGTCCTGCTCCTTTAGCCAGGCATAGATCTTGTTCTCCATGCTTCTCTTGTCTCCGGTGCTTAGACCTGCTCTGCGGCACTCTTTCGCCGTCCTCTCCGCAAAATACTTCTTTGCGCTGTCCGGCAGGTCTTCCGGAATGGGCCGCTTTTTGTCTTTCCTTCTCATCGGCGGTTCCTTTGCTCCGATGTCCATAAAAAAGCTAATTTGCTCCATGCTTTAGCCTCCCTATCTGCTGTTCAAAGAGATGTTTTTCCAGCTCGTCATAGTCATAGTCACGTTCCTCAAAGTTGTGGAACTGGTTATTTGTCGGCTTCTTAACAACCGCCTTTGGCTTTTCGTAGTTCGTATCCAGGTAATCTACATACCCGGAATTAAAGAATGTTGATCCATTCTGCGGTTTTCGCCAATCGTCCTGTTTTAAATCCTCGATGTACCTCGCCATAGCCCGTTGCATTTCCTCCTCACCAATCTCGGCGATCTTTCGCTTCTTTGCATCGGATACCTGGCCTTTTCCCCGTTTATTCGGGTATGCTTTCCACAGGCGTTCAAACAGTGCGTTGGTGTCAGCCTTGCACAATGTATTTATATCTTTTTCTTTAACATTATCTTTATCATTACTCTTTATCGGGTTTTTTGGGTTACTTTCGGTTTTATGAAAAACCGATGGGTTTTTTGGGTTTTCTCCATTACCTTTCGGTTTCTTCGGTCTGCCTCCCTTTTTCCCATTCTCCCGGTTTGCAGCAACCCGACTTTCATATTTTTCATTGTCCCGGTCCATCTGTGACCGGATGAAGGAGAAAGCCATCTGAGTTATTCCATCCAGTTTCGGGAACTCTCCCGCTTCGGAGTAGTCGATCAGAGCCATAAGCAGTTGCCCTCTTTGCTCATCTGTTAGCAACTTTAAATGTTCCCGATACTCGTGATAGATCAGGAAGCTGTTCTTCTGCAATCACTTCACCCCGTCTCTGTTTCAATTAATGTTACCTCAATCCTCGGATTTTCCTTGTCGTGGAAAAATTCATCCGTGAACCCAGTGACATAATTCCAACCATCATCCTCAAGGACATTGCACTTCACCAGGGCATCCTGGATCACTTTTCGACCGAAAGAAGAGACATTATCATGGTCCCTCCTCCTGTTTTTCTCGTACCAGCGGAAACGGATCTTTACCGGATTTTTTATATGTAACCCTCTCAGTTGCTGCCGTATCGCCCAGATCACGGTTTCTTCATTCTGTCTCTTCATCTTGCCACCTTTATACGGATTCGTCCGGTTTGCTGCCGTGTAATCGTTCAAACCATCCAGGCGGCCCAGAATCACAAACTTATACTCCATTGTCCACCTCACTGCAAATATGATTTTCTAAACTCTCTGCGGAATTGTTCTCTTGTACCTATTTGGCTTTCATATGCCCACTGTGCCCAACTTTTCAATGATACGTCAACAATTCTATTTTTGTGTGGACTGTTCTTCCCCTCTGTATGGTGTTCTAAACAAAGCGGAACAATCAGTTTATACCGATCTGCTAACGGACGATCGGAATCAAAAAATATATGATGCCTATGTACCTTATTCGACCCGCAGAATATACAATGTTCCATATCATCCACTAAAATACTATCCATTATACTTCTCCTATCAGTTCGCTGTAATGTATCGGTCTTTCCAATACTTTTGTATGTTTGCAATAATCACATAGCCCGCAGCGTATCGGAGGAAACTCTTCATTTTTCAGACGCATGATATTCGGAGTGTTCTGCTCTACCTCACAGAGCTTCTCTTTCAAATGTCCATCGTCGATCTGGATGATCTCAAGATCCGGTTCTTTTTCCTTCGATACAGCCGCAATATAAAACGGTAGCCTCTTTCCTGTGTTCTGATACACAACTTCCTGATATACCGCCCCCTGGATGTCATAGCCCCAATACTGAATAAAATCCATGTATCCATAATCTTTCACATACTTTACTTCACGCAGGGATTTCATACATTTCAAGTCTACAATGCAGGTATCAGGGATCAGGCTATCAATCTTGATCTTCCACTTTGCCCCGAACAGATCAGCGGTCATGATTACTTGCTTTTCTCCGCTCATAAATTTCATAAAGTACGGATCACGTTCAATCCGGTTTATGATCTCTTCCGCTTTTCTATATTCAGACCGGAGTTCCCCTTTCTTTGTAAAGATCTCCGGGTTCTGAGCCTGGAACAGATCCAGGCTCCCTTCAAAGTGTGCATCCACATAAGACCCAACCATAAGAGCCGTTGTCTTTTCCATTTCCCATTCGCCATTGAGTTTCGCAAGAGCCTCAGCCTCGCAGGCAACTTTTCCTAAGGTCCCGGTAAAATCTTTGTATTGTGAAACGCTCAGATATTCCCGGTTTGCTTCTTCGCTAAAATAATTCTCCGCTGTCAGTTTCATTGTTCTTCCCCCACTTCTGCCTCAAAAGGATCTTGCGCCTCAACAACCGGCTTAGGTTCAATGTCTTCCGGCTCACCTTCTACATATACCCCCATTAAACTATTTGGGATATACACTCTTGCAAAGAAAGCCGCTGCACGATACGCAAGCATCTGTTCTGGGATGCTCTGCCACTTTGATAACTCATTCCCGTTCCTATCCTTTTTGCTGTACCATCCTTCCTGTTTTGCCATGGAGATTGTAACCTCTGTACCTCGTACAATCTCCCCGGTTTCCCTGTACTCTGCTTGGATGTAGCACCCCCAGGAATCTGTGTTTCTTTCTCCTGTATAGACCGGACGCACATTTTTAAACTCTTTGCTCCCACGGATCATGCTCATACATGCTTGCCCACTCCATGTGGGCTTGCCTTTTACAACGTATAAGTTCTGCATCACCATCATGGGAGACACCCCCATACGGTTTGCCATGTCCACGGCGATCGTGCAGTCCATTGGCTTTCCCTGGTACGTCTGCGGAACCAGCTGTGAACTTGCAAACATCTTTCCAATGTCAAAGATCTTTTTAAAGCTGTCAGCGTCCGTAAATGGACTAAGCTCGTGTTTCTCTTCACTCTGTATGATTTCGTTCATAATTTTCCTCCTATAATTCGATCACGGTTAAATCTTCATCGTCCGTGGTCCTTGTAGCAATAAACTGCAGTCCCTTGTCTTTGCATTTCTGATACAGCCGTTTCCTCAGATCCGTAGACATTTTTTCCACACCGTCAATCAAGATAATTTGTAATGCATTTGGTTTTTGTATGGCTATGTCGATGCAAAGATCCAACTTTTCACCATCGCTTAGGTTGCTGATCGGAAGGCCGTGGATCAATGGAACTCCATCTTTTACTGTCAGCCCTTGAATCGGAATCTGTGCAGATTCAAGAATCGTTCCCGGAAGTTCCCTGGCAAGTTCAATCTTTCTGGTAAGTTCACAGGATTCCTTTATCAGGTCTTCCACTTCATCTTGTAAATTTTCCATGCGGCGATACTCATTAATATGGCCCTTCATCTCTTCTATGTACTGGGCCTCTTCCACAAGCTCTGTAACGTCCTCAGGGTCTTTGTCTGCATATACATGGTATTCTTCAACTTCTGCGTCATACTTGGCAATATTGGCCTTGTATTCGCTTTCGATAGCAGAAACTTTATCCTGCTTCTTCTCGTCCATGTTTGTTAATTCCAGGCGATACGCCCTGATCTGTTCCTCTAACTTCAAGATGTCTTTTTCAATCCGGGCCTTTTTGTTAGAAAACTCAACATCCAGAGCAGAAATGGCGATCTCCTTATCTGCTTCAAACTTGCGGACCTTATTATTCCGGTTATCAATCAGACGTTTTGCTTTTTCTATCGTTTCATTATCCTTGCGGATCTGCTCAATCCTCTGATAAAGATCACCAAGGTTCTCATTCTCCCACTTCTCCGCTTGGTATCCTGCCGGGATCTCGTCTGCAATCTCCTGCACAAAAGCATCTTTGTGACGCTTCTCCCGGTTTATATCCTCCCGCCTTTTATAGTAATAGCCGTTTTTTGATTGAATGTCGTTTAATACGGACAAGATGTTTTGCTCATAATTCACATCCGGTGGGATCTCGCCAAACTTCTCCTTAATCCATTTCAGGTCCCAGTCAAACTCGATCATGTCAAGGACCATGGCATTTTGCTGTTTCCGGTCCATCTGCATAAACTCTACCGGTTCCAGCTGCAATGGCGTGAAAATGTCTCTAAGGAATGTCTCAGGAGACTGAACCTCTGCCCCGTTCTTTTTAATGCTCTTATAATCTGCCTGCTGAGTCCTTGCTTTCCGGTTGATTCTCAGTCCTGTATCTGTTTCAATCAGGATCTCTCCCTCTGTCTCTCCGTTCCTGACAATATATTCCCGCTCACTCTTATTCGTAAGAGCGTAGCGGATAGAATCAATCACAGAGGTTTTCCCTACCCCGTTTCTTCCGGAAAGTTCCAGGGACTTACCGGCAGCCTCATATTCCTTTATTCCAAAAAGGTTTTTGATCTTGATTTTTGTAATTTTCAATGTTCAAATCCTCCGATCTGTGCTACAATAACACTGTAAATGTATTTCATTTATTTGTTCTTGCCTTGCCAGGGCTGCCACCCCGCAGGGCATTTTTCTTTTCTAAACGCTCCAATCCTTTCATGATCCCCCTTATGACGTATTTCTCCTGTATGTAAGGAATCGGGATCTCCTCACGGAGTGCCGCAAGCATTACCTGTGCATCTTTTTTATCTGCCATTTACATCACCTTCTTTCTTTAGTTGGGATAAAAGCCTGATCCTGTACTACTTTTATTCCATCCTCTTTTATAATCAAAGATACATATGGCATTTTGTTATCTTTTAAATACTCAACAGCTTTTTCACATGCCTTTTCAATTTTCTTAATTTCTTCTTCGTTCAAATTTCACTCCTCCTTACAATTTTCGTTTCCATGCTACCCCTGCTACCCAGCAACTCACAGCCAAGCCACCGTATCCTCTTAAGGATAAAAAGCATCCTAGAAGCAGTAAGCCTTGTGACATTCTCTTTTCAGCTTTACCCTGCATCGCAACTCTCCTTTTCTGGATCAGCCTGCGGGATACCATTTATATACCTCTCAAGATCCATTCCTCTTATTTTCTTACTTCCAAGAAGGATATAAGGGAGTTCCCCGGTATTGATTAATTTGTAAACCCGTTCTCTATTCGTCTTTAACACCTTTGCTACTTCGGGAACGGTATAAAGTGGCTCATAGGCCTTTACCATTTCGCTCACCTTCTTTCTTCTATTGTAAATATTTCCTTTTCTCCTTATAATTTAAGTACAGGTGTTGCAGCACCAAGTACATAGAAAGGAGAGAAAATATATGTCTGATTCTTTTCCGCCTGGAAAACGTTCAGCACTCACCATGCTTTATTTACAAAATCAAGATCTTTCTGGATTAACCCCTTCTCAACTTCTTGATAAGTATGATGATGTGTATGATGAAATTAACAATCACTACAAAGAAAAACGCCAACAAAAGAAAACTTCTAATTTTTAATTCTTTGTAGATTTCAACCATGGCATGTGTATTTTTAGATATTTCGTCTTCACATGCACTTTTTGATTGCTCCGCTAATAGTTCCAGCTGTTGGCGGAGTATTTCTTTTTCTGTTTTTTTACTACGCCCTGTTATTCCTTTATTCATCTTTTATACCACCTACCTTTTATTTACAAAGACATCTGCGCATTGCAGCCATCAATCATCCATTTTGTTCCTTTGCTTGGTTGCCACGATCTAACAAAAGCAATCGCCTCATCAAACCTTTTTTTAGGAATATTGTTTCTACTATTTACAGCGAATCTTTCTTGAATCTCATGATTGATCTCAGAAAATACCTTTTTACTCACTTCCTTATAAGCGTTCGATTCTTTTCCACCTAAGGCATTGACTACAACTTTATTTACCTCATTTTTCAAAGTCTGTTGCTGTCCGTAGTCAATCACCATGTTATTTTCAAGGTCCGTCACTCTTCCATCAATCTTTACGATTTTTTCATCATGCATTAAGATCGCTTTCATCTCCGGT
Organism: Anaerostipes sp. AF04-45; assembly: GCF_003461725.1. Lineage (NCBI taxonomy): Bacteria > Bacillati > Bacillota > Clostridia > Lachnospirales > Lachnospiraceae > Anaerostipes > Anaerostipes sp. AF04-45. Next base: position 50,772 of record NZ_QTXQ01000014.1, on the reverse strand, counting down.
GAATAATTCTTCATTTCATAGGAACTCGTTTTGCGTAGAGACGGGAGAACTTCAGAAGTCACCCAATGCTTAAATTTCTTTGCTGAATCTAAACGACTTCCAAACACCAACGCATATAAGCCGGATTCATTAACCACTGTCATGTTTTGCTTTCCACCAGGGGTGTCGATTGGCTCTACCCCCTTGTCTTCCTCAAATACATGCGTTGCTATAGCGTCACGAGAATTTGTGAATCCTAGTGCTTTTGCTACATCTTTTCCCACAAACCAAGGTTCGTTGTTAATAGTTACTGTTCGGATTTCTCCAAACTCTTCATTTTCAAAGATTTGTAATTCGTTCATTGTTCTCCTTTCTTGCTTCTACATGAATTATTTTCATGTCCTTGAGCAAAAAAAATTTGGTCAAGAGTAACACCAAATAATATTGCCACTGCATTTACTTTACTTACAGCAACGTTAGAAATATCCTTTTCCCAGGCATTATATGTTTGTTCTGAAACTCCAAGTTCTCTGGCAACTCTTTTTTGCGTCCAGTTTTTTCTTGCTCTCAATTCCTTTAAAGAGTATTTTTGTTGCTCCATTTTTACCTCCTTTCTTTACATTAACTATACATGAATTATTTTCATGTGTCAATAGCGTACTTGAATTTTTTTCAACTTCTTTCTTGCTTTCTTAAAATACACTTGAATTTTCTTCATGTAAATGTTATAGTACGTATATAGAAAGAAGGTGAATATATGGCACTTGCAAAGAATATTCGTTATTTAAGAAAAAAAATGGGATATTCACAAGATGATGTAGCCGAAAAACTTGGTTATAAGTCTTATACAACCATACAAAAATGGGAAATGGGGACATCGGAACCACCGCTGAACAAATTGAAAGAACTGGCAGTGCTCTTCAATGTAAATATGAATGATTTGGCAAATTCCGACTTGGAACATTCCCGTATTGAGAAAAATACTTTTACGAATAAGGATGAAAAAGATATAGCAAAACGGTTAGATACGATGCTAGAGGACTTGGAAAATAATCAACAAGCTCTTATGTTTAATGGAGAAGCTTTAGATGAAACTACAAAAGAATTATTGAAAGCGTCTTTAGAAAACAGCCTAAGAGTTGCTAAAATCAACGCAAAGGAAAAGTTTACTCCTAAAAAATATCGTAATAATAAAGATAAATAAAAGGAGGAAAATATACATGAATATCAAACAAAGAGTCTCTAGGCTTAAAAATAAATATCACACAAACAATCCATTTGAACTTGCTGACAATCTTGATATTCAAGTAATTTTTGAAGATTTAGGTGGATTAAAAGGATATTACAATAAAGTGTTGCGACAAAAACAGATACACATCAATTACAACTTAAATGAATCTGAAACAATTTATACCTGTTCCCATGAACTTGGACATTCTCAGCTTCATCCTGACGTCAATAGTGTATTTTTAGCTTCTAAAACTCTATTGTCTGTGGATAAACTAGAAATCCAAGCAAATCTATTCGCAATGGAGCTTCTAATACCCGATGAATTTATAACGGAATATCAGGAGTATACAATCGGACAAATTGCAAAAATGTTAGGGTATAGCGAGGAATTAATAAAACTCAAGATTAAATAAACTATTAATACACTTATAGAGGGATGTAACTTTAAACTTTTTATGTAAAGGAGGATGATATCATGGGATTCGGAGATTTTTTGAAAGAGATCAGCGGGAACATGACCGAAGAAGAAAAAATTGAATTGGAAAAAAAGAAAGCTGAAATATCCAAATTTAAGGAAGATCAAAAAGACTACGTGAAAATGAGTTTAAATATTAAATCCGGTCAAAACTCAGTGAACGCAGGTACCTATGCAATTATGTATCAGCGCAAAGATGGTTCTGTGTATTTTAATAAAAATTATTATGATAGATTTGCATTAATTGATTATATTTGGGACGGGCCAATGTATGAGACAAAAACAACGACCGTTTCTAGCAAAAAAGGAAAAGAAAAGAAAAAAGGGAAGTCAGGGAAAATGACAGCAGGTGCAGTAATTGGAACTATGTTAATGCCAGGTGTAGGAACCGCTGTTGGCGCTGCTATTGGAGCAGGTGGAAAAGGTAAGAAAAAATATGAAGAAGATGGCACTGTAGACACTACCCAGCAACAAGTTGAGGTTATGTCTAGGTCTGTGATCAAGCTAAAAAATATAGAAACTGGAGAATTTGCAAGTATCGTTATAAATTGTAATTCTGATATTGATGCACAGATCAAATGTTTTCAGTTTAATAACAATTTTCAGACTACTGATAATGCAGAGGATATTCAAAATATTGCTTCTGCTTTAAAATCTCTAAAAGAATTGGTTGATTTAGGAGTATTGACTCAGGAAGAATTTGAAAAGAAAAAAGAGCAATTATTAAAGTAATCAAAAAAACCGCCCGGTGGCAACCGGACGGAAACTAAGATATACATTGCTGGTCGCCCAGAAACGAACATCTAATATAAGCACTTAGATTATATCATTTCTTTTAGGCGCCTGGCAAGGTGTTATTTTTATACTCATTTTTAGGAAGGGTGATATAATATGGGTGAATTAAGAACACGCAAAAGAGGAAAGAAATGGGAGTATAGTTTTGAAGGTGCAAGAATAAACGGAAAAAGGCAGCCTATATCAAAAAGCGGCTTTGCAACCAAGGCAGAAGCGCTGGCCGCAGGTACGCAGGCCAAGGCCGAGTATGATAACTGCGGGAGGGTGTTTACGCCGTCTGAATTATCCGTCTCAGACTATTTAGATTACTGGTTTGAGAACTACGTTAAAAAGCACCTTTCTTATAATACTCAAAGGGATTATGGAAGTAAAATACGAATACACATTAAGCCCGGATTGGGGAAATATCGTCTTATGTCCCTCGAACCAGATGTTATCCAGCTATGGGTGGATGATTTAAAAGTAAAGAAAGGTCTTTCAAAAAGCATGATTTTCAACACTTTTGCCTGCCTTTCTGGTGCGCTGAGATATGCGGTATACCCTTGCAAGTATATCCGTATTAATCCATGCGATAATGTCATAGTTCCAAACGTACCAGTTGACAAAGATGCAAAGGCAAAAACTGATTATGTCCTTCCATTAGATGAATGGAATATCATCATTAATCGCTTTGCAAATACCCACTTTTTTCTACCTTTGATGACCGGATTTTATGCTGGACTCCGTTTAGGAGAAAGCTATGGTATCGATCTGCTGGAAGACGTCGACATAGACAATAGAACTTTATCTATAAATCATCAAATGCAAAAGCAAAATAAAAGCTGGGTTCTATGCAATCCTAAATATGACTCCTTCCGGACAATCAAAGTCGGAAAGGATCTAATAGATGCATTTCAGGCAGAAATTGAAACCCGAAAAAGGAATATAGCCCATTATGGATCATATTACATGAAAACTTATTTAGCGGATGATGGGACTATAACGCAGGCAAGAGCTGACATCGTTGTTCCATATAAAGAAATATGGCCTGTTGCTGTCAAAGAAAATGGAGAGCTGACCACTACTGATACATTCAAATACTGTGCCAGGGTAGTCCATTATTCCTTAAACAATCCATTGTTCCACCACCATTGTCTCCGCCACACCCACGGGACCACTCTTGCCGAAAATGGCGCATGGCCCCGGACGGTTATGGAACGTCTTGGCCATCGTGACATTAAAACCACACTAGACCGTTACGTTTTCAATACGGACAAACTGCAAGACAATGCCGTAGAAATTTTTGAGCAGACTATGAAGTAATTGCCTACCATTTTATTATAGGTAGGCAAGAGGTAGGCAGTCGGCATAACTTACTACCACAAACATTCAAAAGACCGCTTATTTACGTGACAAAAGACAAACTGTTTCTACGTGCCCCGTATGCCCAAACTGATCCACTACCGCCACTTTCTCCACGCTATATCCTTCTCCCCCCAGCACTTTCAAATCCCGTGCCAAAGTCCCAGGATCGCAGCTCACATACACAATTCTCTCCGGCCCCATCTTCACCATAGTATCAAGCAATGCCCTATCGCACCCTTTCCGGGGCGGGTCAACAACGATCACATCTGCATAAACCCCATTCTTCTCATACTCCCGTGGCAGTACTTCTTCCGCCTTCCCCACAAAGAACTGAACATTATCCATATGGTTCATCTCAGCATTCAGCCTGGCATCTTCAATGGCTTCCTTCACGATCTCAACCCCATAGACCTGCTTTGCTTTCTGTGCCAAAAACAGAGAAATGGTCCCAATCCCGCAGTAAAGATCCCACACAGTTTCATTTCCGCAAAGCCCTGCATACTGCAAAGCCTTCTCATAAAGAACTTTCGTCTGCCTTGGATTTACCTGAAAAAATGACAGTGGCCCGATCTGATACTTCACATTCCCAATATAGTCATAAATATAAGCAGGCCCATAAACCTCCTCTACCTTATTTCCCATAATCCGGTTCGTCTTCTCCCAATTGCTGTTGACACAAATGCTGGTCATCCCCTCAATCTCTTTTAGAGAATCAACCAGTTCAGAAAGATTCAAAAGATCCTTCTTCCTGCCGTTCACCACAAGACATACCATGATTTCCCCGGTAACAAATCCAACCCGGGTCATGATATGGCGCACCAATCCTCTATGGTTTTTTTCATCATAAGGCTCCACATGGTTCCTCTCCATATAATCAAGAACTTTAGACAAAATCTCCTCATTGACCGGATGCTGAATCGAACAGTGGGTACAGTCAATAATAGAATGTGTCCGTCCCGCATAAAACCCGGTGATTAGTTTTCCATCTTTATTCCGTCCCACAGGAAACTGAGCCTTGTTCCGGTAATAATACGGCTCGTCCATACCATAAATCGGCTCCATCAAAGAACCTGCATTTTCGATCCCGCCGATCCGTTCCAGACAGTTTTTTACCTTATTAAATTTGTACTCCAACTGCTTTTCATAAGACAAGTGCTGGAGAGTACATCCGCCGCATGGACGTGCGTTCGGGCATTTCGGCTCCACCCGGTCAGGAGAAGGTACGAGCAGTTTTTCTACTCTTGCAAATCCATAATTTTTCTTTGTCTTGATGATGCGGGCAAGGACTTTATCGCCCACTACGGCATCTTTTAAAAAGAGGGCATAGCCGTCTGCATGGCCGATGCCCTCTCCTTCATTGCCCATATCATCAATTTCCACTTCCACTAATTGATTCTTTTTAAATTCCATAGGCACCTCTTATTTCATCATCCATTAACAATAATTAAATGGATGATTCTCTGATCTTTGTATCAAATAAACGCTGGAAACCGGACCATTCCTGGCCTTCCTGCTTCTTCTCGATGACCTCTGCAAATGTCTCCATTTTGGCGTCCAGATTATCGGCCTGGCTCAGTGCAAGAGCTTCTGCCAGTGCTGGCTTTTTCGGTGAACCGAATTCCAGTTCCCCGTGATGGGACAGAATACAGTGTTTCACTTCGTTGGCAAGCTTTGCAGGGAATCCCTGGATCTCATCCATGAGTTTTGATAGCTTGATCGTTCCCATGACAATATGCCCCACTAACTGGCCTTCGTCTGTATAATCATTTTCAGGAAATGCGGACAGCTCCTCTGCCTTTCCGATATCATGGAACAGGGCTGTTGTGACCAGCAGGTCTCTGTTTAACTGCGGATACAGAACTGCATACTGTTCGCATAACTTAGCCACACTGACAGAGTGCTCCAGCAGGCCGCCGATGTATCCGTGATGTACACTTTTTGCAGCAGAATGTATTTTAAACTTCTTTGCAAACTCTTTATCTTCAACGAAAACCTTCATGGCAAGTTCTTTCAGGTACGGATTCTGAACTCTCTGAATCATTGCCAAAAGCTCATCATACATTTCATCGATATCTTTTTTTGTGGATGGCATGTAATCGGAAATCTGGTATTCTCCTTCGTCTGCCTTCCGGATCATTTCAATATTCAGCTGATTATTTCCCTGGAAGTTTGTGACCTTCCCTTTCACCATGATATAATCCATGGCCTCGAAATGTCCGATGGCATTGTTCAGTTCCCATACCTTTCCGTCGATCATTCCGGTTTTATCCTGGAGTGAAAGAGAATAATAGGTCTTCCCAAATTTTGATGTGCCGGATGTCTTTGTCTTGCACAAAAACACCTCCGAAACCATATCTCCTTCATGCAGCTCACTTATATATCTCATAATTTAACCTTTCTAGGGCCGACTTAAAGCCCGAACCTCTTTTACTTTCCTATTATTACATAAACTTTCCCGAAAATCCACTGGAAAATTGCCGTCTGCCTCGTTTACATGCCCTATATTTTATGCTACACTTTTTCTAAATCTAAAAAGGAAAACCTTCTATAATTAATGGTTTTTGAATAAACTGAGGGAAATAATATGAATCAAAAAGTTTTAAATACATTAGAATATGACAAAGTCATCGAAAGGCTGAAAGCCTATGCCACCACAGAGCTTGGGAAAGCCGCCTGTGAAAAATTAGAGCCGATGACAGATGAACCGGAAATTTCCCTGGCTCAGGAACAGACACAGGATGCCCTGACCAGACTTTATAAACAGGGAAGTATTTCATTTTTTGGAGTCCAGGATCTGGGAGCTTCTCTGAAACGCCTGAAAATGAAAGGGACTTTAAGTGCCGGAGAACTTCTGGAGATTGCGGGTCTTTTGGAGGCCGTAAAAAACGCACTGGCCTATGGGGCGCAGCGGGATGATATGGCGGATGCTGATTCTCTGGATTCTGTATTTGAGTCCCTGGTGCCAATGGACGGTCTGTTAAAGGATATCAGACACTGTATTATTTCACCGGAAGAGATCAGTGACGATGCTTCCTCCGCCTTAAAAGACATCCGGAGAAATATGAAACTGACCAATCAGAAGATCCACAGCCAGCTCACGGCTATGGTCAGTTCTTCTTCCAACAAAGACATGCTCCAGGATGCCCTTGTGACCATGAGAAACGGACGCTATTGTATTCCGGTCAAACAGGAGTACCGCGGACAGTTTAAAGGTATGATCCATGACCAGTCTTCCAGCGGTTCTACTCTGTTTATCGAACCGATGGCGGTGGTGACTCTGAACAACCAGTTAAAAGAACTGGAGGGGCAGGAGCAGACAGAGATCGAGCGCATTTTAGCCCTTTTAAGTGAGCAGGCTTCCTACGACATGGACAGTCTGGCACAGAACCAAAAGCTTTTGGTACAGCTGGATTTTATTTTTGCGAAGGCAAAATATGCAAAAGACTATAACGGCAGCAAACCGATTTTTAGAGAAGACGGTGTGATTAATATCAAGCAGGGACGCCACCCGCTTCTGGACCCTAAAAAAGTAGTTCCGATCAACGTCTCTCTCGGCGATGCGTTTTCCATGCTGGTCATTACCGGGCCCAACACAGGAGGTAAGACCGTTTCCTTAAAAACCGTAGGCTTATTTACACTGATGGGGCAGGCAGGACTTCACATTCCTGCATTCCAGGGTTCCAGTCTGGGAATTTATGAAGAGGTTTTTGCGGATATCGGAGATGAACAGAGTATTGAACAGAACCTGAGTACCTTCTCCTCCCACATGACGAATATTGTCTCCATCATTCAGAATGCACACCGGGACTCTCTGGTGCTGCTGGATGAGCTGTGCGGCGGAACCGATCCGGTGGAAGGCGCGGCTCTGGCTATTTCAATTTTGACAGACCTCCATGACCGTGGTGTAAAAACGATGGCGACGACTCATTACAGCGAGTTGAAAATGTTTGCGCTCTCAACGAACGGAGTCGAAAATGCTTCCTGTGAATTCGATGTGGAGACATTATCCCCGACCTACCGGCTGATGATCGGCATTCCCGGAAAAAGTAATGCATTTGCGATTTCACGGAAACTGGGACTCGATAACCATATTATTGAGCATGCATCGGATCAGATTGACGAATCAGTCAAAGATTTTGAGACCATACTGGCTGATCTGGAAAAGAGCAAGCAGACGATCGAGCAGGAACAGGAAGAAATCTTTGAATACCGGAAAGAAATCGAAACCTTGAGAAAGAGTCTGAAAGAACGTCAGGAAAATATAAAAGAAAAACGGGAAAAACTTCTCCGCGAGGCCCGTGAGGAAGCCTACCGGATTATTTCTGAGGCAAAGGAAACCGCCGATGAGACGATCAAGGAATATAACAAGTTAAAGAAGCAGTCCGGCAAAGATGCCAACAGAAAAATGGAACATATGCGAAGCGATCTGCGCGGCAAGATGTCCGGCCTGGAAAAGGATATGGCATACCGTTCTAAAAACAGGGCGTCCAAAAAACATGAACCGGGAGATTTTCAGATTGGAGATGAGGTTTATGTGACCAGTCTTTCCCTAAGCGGCACGGTCCAGACACTTCCCAACTCTAAGGGAGACCTGTATGTACAAATGGGCATGATGCGTTCCAAGATCAATGTCAAAGACCTGGAGATCACCAAGAGTGTGAAGCAGGTAAAACGGGAAAATGCAAGAAATGAGGCCAGAAACAGCGGACGGACTGCCATCAATAAGTCTTCCAGTATCCGTCCCGAAATCAACGTCCTTGGTATGACCGTGGATGAAGCCGTCTCCCATCTGGATAAGTTCATTGATGATGCGTGTCTGGCAAACCTAGGACAGATCACTGTGATTCACGGCAAAGGAACCGGTGCTTTGAGAAAAGGCGTACACAATTATTTGAAGACTTTAAAAAAACAAAAACGGATTTCCGGCTACCGGGACGGGGAGTTCGGCGAAGGAGATATGGGTGTGACCGTGGTGATTCTTTAATTGCCTGTCACATTAAAGCAGCAGGGACAGCAGATGTTCCTGCTGCTTTTGAGAATACCGTAATTTGGGTAGGATGCAGTGATCTGTGCCAGAGTCTTATTGTTCTGTACCTGCTTCATGATCTGATACTTTACAAGATCGTATACTTCAAATAATTTCCTGGTATCTTCTGCATTTCCATAAACCTTCCAGTAGCCTGAAAACAGACAGCCGCGTCCCTGATGCCGGATGAATCCTTCCACATCGCACAGAGGGTATCCAAGAATCAACCCAAGTTCATGGGGAAAACCCCTTTCTCCATTCTTATACTGCCGGAAATTTTTACACAGAACTGAGAAAGTATCACTCAGCCGAACGGAATTATATCCGCAGCTTTTCATAAACTCCTGATGTTCTCTTATCATCAGATAATGTTCAAGTTCATTTTCCCTGTAAAGCAGCCAGACACACCTTTTTACTCCGTCATATATGAGTCTTCTTTGTATACCAGTGCCTGTTAACGCCTGAATAAAAACCGTTGTGTCTTCTCTGCCCAGAGTAACCGAATTTGAAGGCTTTACTCCCGCAAGCACCTGTGCACAGTGCGCTGCAATCCTCATCTGCACATTGTTTTTATAATTTATCTGGTTCCATTCTGATCGGCAGTTCATCCGGCTGCTCCTTCCATCGGTTATATTTCTATACTTTAGGATGACCGCTTCAGAACCTTTCTATGTAAAATTTTATTTATAGAGAATCTCTCTATTGTTTTTAGAAAAATGAAATCATTAATTTTCGCATATATACTCAGCAAAATTCCTCATAGCCTCTGTCTCTGTGGTACCTGCAAGTTTTGCGAGGACTACTGATATCGTCTGCGGCGGATCCAGCGGAAGTACTTTCACCTTGTCTGCCTGAAATATACGGAAATTGCTTTTTGCAAGGAGACTCACTCCTTCCCCCACCGCCACTCCGCTGATGATCGATTCCACTCTTCCGGTCCGTATAATTTCCGGCATAATTCCTGCCTCGTTCAGCAGCTGGATACAGAGCTGATATACAGATGTATAAGAGTTCATGAAAATAAACCGCTCTCCGGCAAGATCCGAAAGCCTGACAAAAGGACCCCCTGCAAGTCTGTGGTTTTCAGGCAGGATTGCCACAAGTTCATCCTCTGTAAATGGGTAGGATACACACCCTAATTTTGAAAACAAATTTTCCCGTGCAATAATATAATCATATTTTTTTTGGCGCAGGCCTACCAAAAGTTCAGCCTCTTCTGCCTCTTCAAAAGAAAAGTCAATCTGCGGGTATGTCTCCGTAAAACTTTTTAATCTGGCTGTCAGGTCATATTGTGTTAAGATTGGCAGTGTCCCGATGCAAAGTTTCTGCTTCTTGTTCTTTCGATAAGGTTCTAGCTTAGAAAGCATCCCCGCATAACATTCGGTGAGACGAAGTGCTTCCTGATAAAATACAGATCCTGCCTCAGTGAGTGAAGCCTTTCTTCTGCTGCGGTCAAACAATGTAATATCCAGTTCTCTCTCCAGCTTCATAATCTTTTTGGACAGTGTGGATTGGGAAATGTTTCTGCATTCTGCCGCTTCTAAAAAGGTTTCATTCTCTACTACGGCAATCACATCATTCAGTTGTTCAAACGTCATAGCCTCCTCCTATTCATTCTGTTTTGGAATCAATTATACTGCAAATCGAATTGATTCACTACCCTCACCTTGCTAAGATAGTCCCAAAAGTACCTCATTTCACATAAAATTCATCGAATTAAAAGAAGGAGAAAGTTCTATGTCTGTTAAAGTTACCGATTTGCGAAGTGCTATTGAACGACTGAAAGAAATGCCGGGACAACTGCTGGAAACCCATGTGCCCGCAGAACCTATGGCAGAGCTCTCCGGCATCTACCGTCATGTAGGCGCCGGAGGAACCGTCATTCGGCCCACGAAGGAAGGACCTGCTATGCTGTTTCACAAAATAAAAGGACATCCTGATGCAAAAGCTCTCATCGGCCTTTTGGCAAGCCGGAAACGGGCAGCGGCTCTGTTAGACTGCCCGCCTGAACAGCTTGGCTGGAAACTGTCTGAATGCGCTGAAAATCCCATTCAGCCTGTTAGCATCAATGGAAAAGGGAAATGTCAGGAAGTGGTTCACAAGGCTGGGTCCGCTGATTTTGACCTAAGAAAACTCGTTCCGGCACCTACCAACACACCCGAAGATGCCGGGCCTTATATTACTCTTGGTATGTGCTATGCCTCACATCCTGACACAGGCCAAAGCGATGTGACCATTCATCGCCTCTGCATCCAGGGAAAGGACGAACTTTCCATTTTCTTTACACCCGGAGCCCGGCATATCGGTGCCATGGCAGAACGGGCAGAAGAACTGGGACAAAAACTTCCGATCTCCATAAGCATCGGCGTCGATCCTGCCATTGAGATCGGTTCCTGTTTCGAACCTCCGACCACACCTCTGGGATACGATGAACTGTCTATTGCCGGAGCTCTCCGCGGCGAACCGGTGGAATTGTGCCAATGCCTTACCGTGAATGAACGTGCCATAGCAAATGCAGAGTATGTAATTGAAGGGGAAGTGATTCCCGGCATCCGGGTTCAGGAAGACCAGAACAGCCATACAGGGTATGCAATGCCTGAATTTCCGGGATATACCGGCCCGGCCAGTGATCAGTGCCGGCTGATCAAAGTTAAGGCTGTCACTCACCGTAAAAACCCTATTTTGCAGACATGCATCGGTCCCAGCGAAGAACATGTGTCTATGGCGGGAATCCCCACAGAGGCAAGTATCATCGGCATGATCGAAAAAGCAATGCCGGGCCGTCTGCAGAATGTATACTGTGCTTCAGCCGGAGGCGGTAAATATATGGCTGTACTGCAGTTCTGTAAAAAAGCACACAGTGATGAAGGGCGTCAGAGACAGGCGGCTCTTCTGGCATTTTCTGCATTCAGTGAGCTGAAACACATTTTCCTTGTGGATGAAGATGTTGACTGCTTTGATATGAATGACGTGCTGTGGGCAATGAATACACGTTTTCAGGGAGATACCGATATTATCACAATTCCCGGTGTCCGCTGCCATCCGCTGGATCCTTCCAACGACCCTGATTTTTCAGCAAGTATCCACGATCACGGCATCGCCTGCAAGACCATTTTCGACTGTACGGTTCCTTTTCACTTAAAGCACCGCTTCAGACGCGCACAGTTTTTAGATTTAAACCCGGAACCATGGTTAAAAGGCTGCAGTGAACACGAGGTATAACACATGAAACAGAAACGATTATTAGTGGGAATCAGCGGAGCATCCGGCATGCCGATTGCTGTGGAATTACTGCGTGCTTTAAAAGTTTCCCAAACAGAAGTCCATCTCATCTGTACAGACAGTGCCGTAAAAACTCTTTCTCTGGAAACAGACAATCCGATAAATGAAATTCAAAGTCTCGCAGATGCCGTCTATGACAGCCATAATATCGGCGCGGCTCCTGCCAGCGGAAGCTTTCCCATGGACGGCATGGCTGTGGTACCGTGCAGTATGAAGACTCTGGCAGGCATTCACAGCGGATACAGCGACAATCTGCTGCTGCGGGCTGCAGATGTAACCTTAAAAGAACGCAGGAAACTTGTTCTCGTCACCAGAGAATGCCCTCTAAGTAATATCCACCTCAGAAATATGTATGAGGTTTCTCAGGCAGGTGCTGTCATTCTGCCGCCTGTTTTAAGCTACTACAATCGTCCACAGTCTGTTGAAGAAATGACAAGGCATATCGTCGGGAAAATTTTAGATCAGTTTGAAATAGAATTTAATGAGTTTCGGCGCTGGGAAGGATGATAAAATGCAGGAACAAATCTCCTTAAAAACTGAGCTATTTGGTCATGAACTCCGTGTCAATGCAGCCCGTTTGGATGAAGGCATTCAGGTAACGATTGCAGGAGGAAGCCATTCTCATATTGGCTCCGTAAGCTTTGTCGGGTATAATGGAACTATTGAAACAATCCAGCTGCCGGGACACAAAGATGCCCACATCAGCACACACTGGGCCAAAGTCTTATGGAATCATTTCAAAGAGCCAGTCTGTGTTCAATGCGGTGTTCATTTTGACAATTTAAGCCATTCTCAGATTAAATATGTTACCGCCTCCTGTAACCGAATGCTGGATACTTTACTGAAGAGTTTGAACTGACCAAAGTTATCTGCAGTATTAGACACCATCAATTCATACTGGAACTGCTATGGGAAAGGGTGTTAGTCCTTTCCCATAAGCCTCCTGTTATCCATCTCAACTAATTCCCTGCCTGTCTGCACATCGGTAATCAGCCCGTCCACAATCTTATGTTTCAGCGCTGAATATATACTTGTCACTTTCTCGGTTCCTTCTGTTACGGCAATCACTTCGGGTATTCTTTTTATCTCATCAATATTTAAAGACATGAGCTGTCTGTTCCATTTACAGTCGATCAGTTTCCCATCTCTATCAAAATAATTATAAGAAATATCCCCGATCAGCTGCCTGCTGATATCATTTTTTTCCCGGTTAATCCCATGGAGATAGGACTCTGTCAGCTCGAAATACTGCGGCGAACTGCCAAGTCCTACTATGGCCAGATCCGCATTCCTTGCTTTTTCCATGACACTTTTAATAAAATGCTGTTTCAAAAGTATTTCTTTTGCCTCATGAGAATCCAGAACAATCGGCGCATGCAGCTGGAGGCTGTTTCCCCCACTGTTTTTTGCCATCCTCTCACAAACTACATTGGCCTGGATCTCCCACCGTTCTTCTCCCAGACCGCCGGACATGGGCACAAAAGTCACATGGTCAAACGGCACGCCGGAAGAAAAATTTTCAGCGATCTGGCGTGTAGTATTTCCCGCGGTCATTGCCACATATTTCACGGAAGACAGCTTTCTTGCCAGATATTTTGCTGCTGCCGCTCCCACTGTTTTTACCGGAATTTCACTGTTTTCCACGCTGACGCATACGGCTTCTTTGATCTGAAAACGCTTCTTCAGCTCCTCCTCCAGTTTCCTGTACGGATGAAACTCTTCATCATGAATGATGATCTCAACGATCCCGATCTTCCTAGCCTTTGAAAGCAGTTTAGAGACCAGCGACCGGCTCATATTAAACTTCTTTGCAATCCTCTGCTGTGTCCATTCCTCCTCATAATAAAGCCGTGTGATCTCAGCGAGCATCCTGACTTCCTCTTCATCTGCCATCGTTCTCCCTCCCACAAAAGATGTATTCCCTCTTCCTAATCGATTATAGCAGATTTCAAACCTCCTATCTCGTCAGATCCACTTGATATGCATCCAGCAGCAGCTTTTCCGCCTCCGCATTCCAGCATCCGTTATGTGCTGCACAGGATTCTTCAAGCCTTTTAAACAACGGGTTTGTCTTACCCAGTTCTGCAAAGTCTTCAATGGCAGTCAATGGCAGATCGATCTGTGTATAGATCATCTTCTTGCCTCCCGGAATTTCAGGTACGTGAAGGGTCGTCTCAATAGCACTCTCAAGTCCGCCGATATGTGTCACCATGACTGTGGGACGGATTTTTTTTTGTTCCATCAGCTTGAGGGCATCGTGCAGGTCCTCATTTGTACTGCCGGTAAAACCGACCAGATGGGTATATAAATAATGCACATTGTACATGTTGATCCTCGCGGACAGCTGCTGATCCACAGGGCCCGCGAAGAAATTCATACAGCCGTCTTTTCCAAGCACCTGGTCCGCCTGTTCGATCAATGATTCAATAGGAGCATATACGAAGACATCATCATAACCTTTGCCTCCATTGATTTCTCTTAACTTTTGAACTACATCTGCATATTTCCCTGCGTTTAAAAATACAAGTTCTTTCTGGTTTCCCGATGCCAAATCAAACATTTTTTTCGCCCTGAAAAGTCTTTCCTCCGATACGTCCACAGCGACGATCTTTGAAGGGCCGTTTTCCAGCTGAAGGGCATAGTCGATACATTCCAGGCCCATCGGTCCGCAGGCGCCGAAGATCACAAGGCTCCCTCCCGGTTTTACTCCCATCCTGTGTTCGTGGTCTTCCTCCGATGTGTGGTACATCCTGCGGTACCCTGCGATAATGCAGGCTGTGGGCTCAGACAGGGAAGCCTCAAAGAAAGAATCTCCCTCAAACGGTATCAGGCATCCGTGTTCCATCACCTCTGCTGGTAGAATACAGTATGTACAGTCTCCCCCATAGGTTTCATAATAGTAACCTGCTGTTTTCAGCCGGCCATCCTGAGTCACGGCAGGCAGGACCGTAAATTTCTGTCCGTTTCTGTACTCCCCTTTCCATTTCTCTCCCACCTCTATGATCACTCCCGACATCTCATGGCCGATGACCGACGGGTGTTCAGAGAGATCCGGCCTGGCCCGTTTATGGGAGACCCCCTGTTTTGCCAGCTTATAAGTAGACATACACACGCTGTCGGAAATAATCTTTACCAGTATTTCGTCTTCTTTCAGCGGCGGCAGTTCAAAAGTATCCAGCCTTAAATCATCTTTTCCGTAAAGTCTGATTGCTCGTGTTTGCATAGTTTGCACCTCTTTCTTAAGTTTCAGGTTTATCCTTAAATTCACCCCCATCATAAGGACCTTATCTGCTCTTCGTCAATCAAAAGTGAAGACTTGGAACATTTGTTACAGAACCGTACAATTTTATGTATTCATTTCAATACAATCGTAAATTATGTTCCAAAACATTGAGAATAATTGACTTCCCTTTGTGCCCGGGATAGTATCAGCATATGTTAAGAGTTCACGTGAAACCACTTACTGATTTTTCTCATATCAAGGAGGTGCAAACCGCTTTATGCTTACTTATGTTCTTGGATTTTTAATGGTAACCATGGCAGCTCAGGCAGCCCTTGGCTGGTTCCAGATCAAACGCATGTATCAGTCTATGGAAGATCTGAAAAGGAGTTACCGCCACACCCCGTATATTTTGGCCATTGGCTCTGCCAAATCCGGTCTTACCTTCCGGCCGGGCGTGATCGTGATCGTTGTGGTCAATGATTCGGATGAGATTGTTGATTACTACGAGATGAAAGGCCGCACCGTATTTTCCAAATTCGTTCAAAAGAATGATTACATTGGCTGCTCTGTGAATACCGCCGGAACTTTCATGAAACGGAAGAATGAAAAGGCCGCCTTTGCATCAGCCTTGGAACAAATTGCCGGAAAACGAAAAACTGCTGTCTGTCCATGTTAAGGAGGATGAACTTATGAATGTATTTGTAAAACTAGCCGAAGGATTTACCGGCATCGTGTCTGCCGGAGGTGAAAACCTAATGGGCCTGATCACCGGAATCCTTCCGAACCTGCTGATTCTGCTCACGTGTATCAACGCCATCATTACACTGGTAGGAGAAGACCGGGTCATGAATTTCTCTAAGAAACTGACCCGTTTCCGCCTGCTCCGCTACACTCTGCTGCCTGTGATTTCTCTGTTTTTCCTGACCAACCCTATGTGCTATACCATGGGACGGTTTGTGGAAGAAGACCAGAAGCCCGCCTTCATCGACGCCTGCTTCTCCTTCGCCCATCCGATCACCGGACTGTTTCCTCACGGAAATGCGGGAGAGCTGTTTGTCTGGACCGGTATCGCCGCCGGTGTCACAAAACTCGGTTATTCCACGATACCTCTGGCTATCCGTTATCTGCTGGCCGGTGTCATCGTTATCTTTATCAGGGGAAATGCCACAGAATTCCTTACCAAAAAAATCATGGCGAAGAATAGAGGAGGTGCTGCAAAATGAAACCAGCCGTAACCATCACAAAAGGCTCCAGCGGATGGGGCGGACCGCTGACGGTCTGTGAAACTGAAACAAGAAAAGTTGTCGCTTCTGTCACCGGGGGATCGATCCATCCGTTAGCTGAGAAAATAGCAGATCTCCTTGGAGTTCCAGTCGTAGATGCCTTTAATAATAAAGTAGAACCCGACACGATCATTATTGCAGTTGTAGACTGCGGAGGAACTCTGCGATGCGGTGTTTATCCGAAAATGGGAGTCAAGACCATCGACATTCACCCTATTTCTCCCTCAGGCCCTTTGAGCAAATACATAAAAGAAGACAATTTTGTCTCAGGCTGTACACTGGATTGTATTTCTCTGAACGGGGAAGCAGTGTCTTTGGAGAATGAAGAGGCTGAAAAACCGGCTTCTGAAATTCCTGTGCCTCAGGCCCCAGAGCCGAGCGGTCCGGAAGGCAATAAGTTCTTTAGCTTCATTACAGGCATGGGCCGGGGAATCGGAAGTATCGTCAACGTATTTTATCAGGCCGGCCGGGATACCCTGGATATCGTTCTGAAAAATATCCTCCCATTCATGATCTTTGTCAGCATCATGGTGGGGATCATCAACTATACCGGAATCGGAGATCTTCTTGCCAATACCATCAAACCTCTTGCAGGAAGCCTCCCCGGACTTCTGGGATTATCCGTATTTTGTGCAATCCCATTCCTGTCACCGGTCTTAGGACCTGGCGCAGTCATCGCACAGGTCGTCGGTGTTCTTCTCGGTGTGGAAATCGGAAAGGGAACAATCCCGATTGCCTATTCCCTTCCCGCACTTTTTGCCATCAACTCTCAGGTTGGATGTGATTTCGTGCCTGTCGCACTGACTCTTGCCGAAGCAGAGGATGAGACCGTAAGTGCTGGTGTTCCTGCCATGCTCTTTACAAGGCTTGTGACCGGACCGGCCGCTGTGCTGGTTGCATACCTTCTAAGCTTTGGACTTTACAGCTAAGATACAAAAAAACATTCAAACTGCGTCCTAACAGTTTGAATGTTTTTTCTTTTATGATATTGTTTTTGACTTCCACTCCTTCATGAGACTCTGAAATTCCGGATTTCTCTGAAGAAATCCAAACTCCTTATTGCCAGGATCAAGGAACTCACTTAACAGCTTTGGAAGTATCGTCTCACCAAAATTTTCACTGCTTTTCTTATCCGTCATGTGCCTGTACAAAGGAGACCTGTCTAATTCCCATGGCTCAAGGACTGCCGGGATCATCTCTTTTAATATTTCCACACAACGACCGGTATCTTGTCTGGCAAGCGCAAGCTGAAGCGGCGCCGAGTAAGAACCAAATCTCCATAAGCCAAATAATCCGGCTGTCTGCCTTGATATTTCCGCAATCTCTTCCGCATCAGTATCCCGGCCTTCTTCAAGTGCTATAATCATAGAATCCAGCAAAGCAGACTGGATCTCATTTAATTTCGTCATAAGCTTCCTCTCCAGTATGTTTGCCGCTTCCTTCCACTGCTTTTGTTTCATATACAGCCTCACCTGCATCTGCCTTTTATCCATCATAGACCCGGCTTCTTCCGGCAGCTGCTTAAGAAGTTCTTCCGCCTTTTCATATTCCTTTCTGTCAATGTATTTAAGGATCAGCAGGGAATTAGCTCTGTCTCTAATCTGCTCATCCGTGCTCTTCGCTGCCCGTTCGTATAGTTTTTCAATTTCGCCCTTAAATGCGGGATGTTCTTCTTTGGCATACATACCCAAAATCCCTTTCAGCGTTACGGCAATATTCAGGACCAATAAATGACAGGAAGGATATTCGTGCACCTTATCCATTCCCATTCTAAATGCATGTTCTGCCCCATTTTCAGCAGCATCCACAGCCAGTTTATTTAAAAAATCCCCGATCTCCTCACGTGTTGGCTCATTTTTAAAAGAAAGCAGTGTGTTTAAATCCGTATCTAATACACGGGCCAGCGCAGGCAGCAGCGTAATGTCCGGATAAGACGCGGCCTTCTCCCACTTGTTGACCGCAGGCGCAGAGACCCCCAGTAAAGATGCCAGCTGTTCTTGTGTAAAACCTTTTTTTATCCTCAATTCACGTATCATTTCATTTATTTTCATAGATGCCGCCTCCCTTCCTGTTTAAATTGTATCAGCCCTCTTTTCTTCCGACAATTGAAAGATTCTTTCTTTTATGATTCATAAAATTAACTGTTGGTTATTTTTCTAAAACCAAAGAGAGAAGGCCCAAAAGGCCTTCTCATGACAATATTTCTTTAATTTGTGCGATTGAGTTTCCCTGTTTTTTAAGCTCCTGGATCAGAGAAATTCTCTCTATACTTTCCTCCCGCTTGTATCTTCGGGTTAAATTTTCTTCTTCCTGTTCAAATGGAAGGATCTCCTCCTCCGTGTAATATTTTAATGTGCTGTAACGGCAGCCGGTCAAACGGACTAATTCCCCAACTGTCACATACTCGGATGAAAGGATCTTTTCCATACTCCTCTGCCTGGACATGCAATCACCTAATAATACACCGGAACCAGGCTGGCGCCCTGGATCGGAATATGATAGGCTGCTTTTGTCATAGGGAAGATGCGGTAATAGCTGTTGTCAATGCGCAGCAGTGTCTCCCGTCCGTTTTTAACTTCCTCCGCATAATGTCCCCGTTCGGATAAATAACAAAGCACTTCTTTTCTTCTGTCTGCTACCGTAGTACCGAGAACCACAAAATCAATAAAGATCGCGCTTCTTCTCTCTAAAAATGGGAACATGAGATTGACTCCCTCAAGGTACGGATTTTGAAACAGATTCTTTTTTGCCTTTAAAAAGCTTGTGCTGAAATTACTTAACACACTGTGAAATTCTGCTTCAAACAGCCTTCTGAAGCAATCATTTTGGGATGAGATATCTCCAATCTTTTGTTTCACCAATATCTGCTCTGAAGAGGAAAACACCTCAGACATCAGACAGGATTCCCGGAACATCCACAGCAGACAGACACTCTCTAAAGACGGTTCCCCTTCCTCCAAAATCTCGGCTCGTATACTTTCCACTACTTTTCTGTACTCTGTCTGGCTGGTCCGATACTCCGTAATCTTCACCCCGGCAGTCTCATAGTTCATATCACAGGCAATCAGCGCCGGAACTTCTTCCAATGCCCCTTCCTGTTTTAAAGTTAAAACTGTTTCCTTCTCTATCTCTTTTAATTCTTTTTTCCCAAGTTTTTTAACCTGTTGTATGAGTTTCGTTAAACCTTCCTTAAAGACAATCGGTTCTCCGCTTTGTATCTCAGCCAGCAAAGGCTCCAAAGCCGTGAGGGCAGCAATCCCCCGGAGCACAGCGCTCTTTGCCTGCGTATAGTGATTCGCCTCCAGTGTGTCCAAACCTGCCAATGCAGCCTTTTGCGGCAATCCATAATCCCTCATAAGTAACAGCCCCTTTCCCGTATACTTACTACTTATTACTTACTACTTACGATTTAATTATAACACAAAGTTTCATAAAGTAAATGAATATGTTCTGAAAAACAAAAAAACTGCCTGTAAAAACAGACAGTTTTCATAATAATATAAAAGCGGGTGATGGGAATCGAACCCACGTGATCAGCTTGGAAGGCTGGAGTTCTACCATTGAACTACACCCGCATCTTTCAGACAAGTGATAGTATAGCAAAACTAAATCTAAAATGCAAGAACTTTTTCAAACTTTTTTGAAATAACTTCTCACTGCAGCTTTCACAAAGAAAGCTGTCCCCAGGCTCGCAGCAGATACAAAAAGAAACAATACCGGCACTGAGACTCCGGCCTCTAAGATCTGTCCAAACAAAAATTGTCCGGGAGGGATCGCTGCCGTGGCTGCTGCCGTAGAAAATGCACTGGTCTTTCCAAGCATAATTCCGGGAACCGCCTGCTGCATATAAGTCAGTGATATGACATTGGAGAGTCCAAGGGAAAGCATAACAAGAAATCCCCCCGCCGTAAAAGCCATTAGGTTCAGGAAAGCTGCCTCTGAAAGGATACCTGAAAGGCACATGAAAAGAAAAGCTGCCGGCATCAGATAAAGTATCCTGTGGATTCCGCCCATTGAAAAAAATCCCGGATAAGCGCTGATCAGCATGCCTCCCGTGATCATTCCCAGGACAATGATCCCTTCTGCGGTGCCGTAAACTTCCGAGGACATTCCAAGGACATTTTTTATATAATGAGGCGCCGCCACAGAAAAAACCGGAACAATAAAAAGATTTGACAGACCGTAGGAGATGATCATCTTTAATACCACGAGCCTTGACTTCTTTAAATATAAAAAACCTTCGTACATTTCTCTTACACTGCCTGCCAGTGACACCTTCTTTCCGGTGTTTCCTGTTTCTTCCGGCAAATGCAGAAAACCTTCCATCAGTGCCGATACAAAGAAGCTGATGCCGTTTAAAATAACAATCCAGCGGATGCCCAGGAGTCCGTAAATCATCCCGGCTGCGACAGGCCCTGCGAAATTTGCGGCTGAACCGATCTGCTGAATGATCCCATTAGCCCTGTAAAGCTGCCTGTCCGGCACCGCCAGAGGAACAGAAGCCGTAACCGCGGGACCATATACAGTGCTCGCGCAGGATAGAAGAATCATGATCACTGTAATGATAACCGACCGGTCATTTCCGGAAAATAAAACAGCCGCATAACATGTGATCACGACTCCGCTGAAAATGTCACAACCGATCATAACTTTCTTTTTTGAAAACGAATCTGTTATTTTACCGGCGGCAGGTGCAAGCAGTACATACGGCAGCATGGACACTGCAAGAACTGCGGCAAATAGTCCGGGACTTCCTGTAAGGTCCAAAAGATAAAGGGACATGCCGAACCTCTGCACCGCGCTTCCAAGCAGTGAGATCAGCTGTCCCGCTGCAATGATCGCAAAGTTCTTTTTTATCCGCTGTGTGCTCATTCTAAGTCGTACTCCGTACAGACAGGGTAAGTTCCGTCCTCACTCATGCGCAGCTTTGCACGGATTCCATAGAGAGTCTTTAAATGCTCCTCTGTGATGACATCCGCCGGAGCCCCTTCAAATACCGCACGCCCATCTTTCATCCCAATGATATGGTCTGCAAATCTGGACGCATGGTTGATCTCATGAATTACCATCACGATCGTTGTATCGTTTTTACGGTTCAGCTCCTTCAAAAGCGTTAAAATCTCCAGCTGATGAGACATATCAAGATAAGTAGTCGGTTCATCCAGCACAAGGATCCCGGTCTCCTGTGCAAGTGCCATAGCGATAAACGCCCTCTGACGCTGGCCGCCGGACAAAGATTCTGCCGGCCTGTCCTGGAATTCACAAATTCCTGTGGCATCCATGGCCCAGCGTATAACCTGATGATCATGTTCAGAAAGTCCGCCCATGGGCTTCTGATAGGGAAACCTTCCGTAGGCCACCAGCTCTTTTACCAGCAGTCCCTCCGGTACATGCGGGCTTTGGGGCAGTACAGCCATCTGCTTTGCCGTTTCTTTTGGCGCCATCTCCCTAAGCTTTGCACCGTTGATCAGGATCTCTCCCCTCTTTGGCCTGAGTATCCCCGCCGCTGTTTTGATCATAGTGGATTTTCCGCATCCGTTTGCCCCCACTACAATGGTAATCTTTCCTCCCGGGATATTCAGGTTCAGTTTTGGAATCACAACCGTGTTTTCATATGCAGCGGTGATATCCCGAAGCTGAATTGTTTGTTCTTTCATTTTCTATCCTTACCTTTCTTTCATCAGCAAATACAGGAAATAGGGTACCCCGATCAGCGAGATCATAATGCCTGCGGGTATTTCCAGAGGCGAAAACAGGTTCCTTGCGAGTGTATCCGCGCCGAGCACTAAAATGCCGCTCAGACAGGCGGCAGCCGGTATCTGCCGCCTGTGTACAGGTCCTGCAAGACGTTTTGCCAGATGAGGACCTATAAGGCCCGCAAATGCAATATTTCCGGCCACCGATGTGGCACAGGCGGCCAGACAGACTGCAAGCACGAGGAAAATCTTCCTCTCCCGGTTTACGCGCACTCCCAGCCCTGCGGCCAGTTCATCTCCCAGATCCATGACATCCAGTGTTCTGTTTTTATAAAACACGATCCCGATCAGCACTGTGATGGCCGGTGCTGTTATGGCTGCGTAGGTCCAGCTGCTGCCCCAGAGACTTCCTCCGATCCATGACAGGGCCTGATTATAGTCTCCTTTGGACATATTCAGCTGATATAGCGTGATCAGAGCAGTAATGCCCGTATTTACGCCGATTCCGGCTAAGATCAGCCTTGCGGGCTTTAACCTTCCCTTTTCTCCGGCAAGAGCATAAATACAGAGAAAGCTTGCAAAAGCCCCTGCCGCTGCCGCCAGCGGCATCAGCAGAACAGTTCCCAGACCCAATGCCGTATAATAGCTGGCACTCTGTACAGAAATCAAAAGGACCACCGCTAGGGCGGCCCCCGCATTAATGCCGATAATACCCGGTTCTGCCAGTTCATTTTTTGTGATACTCTGTAAAATACAGCCGGACACAGCCAGCGCCGCGCCGACAAGCACTGCCGTCACTGCCCTCGGGAGCCTCAGATCAAAGACAGCAATCTTCTGCATCCCATCTCCCTTCCCGAGAAGCGTCTTTAAAACTTCCCCTGCGGTCATCGAATAGCTTCCATACATCAGTGCCCCGACAAAAACAGCGGCCAGCAAAAGGACGAGCAGAATGAACGCCGTCCGTCTTCTTTTTCTCATTGGTTTTTCTCCTTTCGGATCATCCACAGAAAGACCGGTACTCCTAGGACAGAAGTGATCAGACCCACCGGCGTTTCATACGGCTGGTTCACCAGTCTCGCGGCAAGGTCTGCCCACACCATCAGGACACTTCCTCCCAGAAAGCAAAGCGGCAAAAGCTTCCTGTAATCATTGTCCGCCAGCTTTCTTGTCATGTGCGGGATGATCAGCCCCACAAACGCAATATTGCCTGCGCCCGCCACACAGACCGCACAGACCGGTATCAGCAAAAGTATGGAAATCAGCCTGATCCTGGCCGGCCGGACGCCAAGTCCTGTGGCCGCCTCGTCTCCCAGGCTTAAAATATTTATGCTCCCCGCCAGCGACAAAGACAGGATCAAAGCCATGATTCCTGCCGGAATCAGCATGCCCACGTGCCCCCATGAAATCGCCCTGAATCCTCCGGAAACCCAAAAGGCCAGCTCCTGGGAACGGTTTCCCAGGATGCCGATCAGAGACGACAGAGAAAGAAAAAAAGTCCCCAGTGCGGTCCCCGCCAGCAGAAGCCTTGAAATGCTTAGATTCGCCGTTCTGACACAGAACCCCAGCACCAGGATGCCCCCGAGAAAAGCCCCGAGGAGCGCAGATACCGTTATGCTGAAAAGACCGGAGACCGCGGGCAGAACGCTTGCCGCGGCTACGGCCAGTGAGGCCCCCTGTGTCATTCCCATGATCGATGGCTCTGCCAGCGGATTCCTGATCACTCCCTGCATGACGGCCCCGGAAAGTGCCAGCATCCCTCCAGTGAGTGCCGCTGCAATCGTCCTTGGAAGCCTCACTTCTCTGATCAGCTTAACATCCAGTGAGGCTCCTCCCTCTGTAAGAGCTGAGACGACCGTATCAAACGGCAGCTTTTTCGCTCCCAGAGAAACAGCCAGAAACATCCCCGTAAACAGGAGAACCGTGAAGACTGTGAGAAAAACAGCAGTCTTCTTAGTCATTCATTTTCTCCATCAGGCCATTCATTTCATCCAGGAATGCGAGCCGTCCAATAGAACTGTATCCCTGATTAAAGTATGGGCTGGCCGGCAGTTCCGCCACGTGCCCCTGTTTTACGGCAGGAAGCTGTTTCCATACTGAATTTTTCTTTAAAGCAGCCATGTCATCCTTCGTGCCTACCGCAAGGATATAGTCTGCCTCAATAGAAGCCAGGCCTTCATAAGATACAACCGGGAGACTGATATCCTTTTGCTTCGGCAGTCCTTTCGGTCTTTTAAGCCCCATATCATCATACAGAATACTTCCGATTCCGGCTTTGTCATAGACAAAGATCTGTCCTCCGCTGGCAAGGATGGAAAGATAGGTTTTGTCGTCTCCCATAACCTTTTTAATTTCTCTCCCTTTTTCCGCTGCTTTTTTCTCATACTGATCAAGCCATTTCTTTGCCGCATCTTCTTTGTGCATGATTTTTGCGACTGCTTTCACGTCTTCTTTCCAGTCTGTCTGAGCAAGTTTCAGCATGACCGTTGGCGCAGCTTTCGATAACTGTTGATACATCTTTTCCTGAACAGAGGAAATAATAATCAGATCAGGTTTCAATGCCAGAATTTTTTCAACATCCATTTTATCCTGCATACTGTAGCCAAGGATCTCAGCATTCTTTAATGTCTTTTCCAGATAAGCGGGATACTTTGTATAATCATAGGCATCTGAATTGGCAGTTCCGATCACGGAATAGCCGAGAATAGAGAGGATGTCGCTGTTGCCGCTGATGTCAACGATCCTTTTAGGATCAGCAGGTATTTCCACCTTCCCCTTTGCGTCTGTTACCGTAACTGTCTTTTCCTTCTTTTCAGCCTGTTTCTCATTCTTCCCTGAGCATCCGGCCAGCAGCGCTGTCATAATGGCCAGAATAAATATGACCGTGATCATTTTTGATTTTTGAATTCCCATTGTACTTCTGTCCTTTCTTCCTGTATACTACCTTTAGTTAGTTTTGTCTAACAACCTCGCAACGTATTGTACCTGAGCCCATGACGCTTTTCAATAAAACAGAATTTGTTCATCCCTTTGCATAAATTCTGCACCATGTATGATAAATAATGAAAGGAGCCTATTCTATGATAGTTACATCCAGTAAAGCTTTCCGGGAGGAAGTGCTCAGACAGCTCCATTTTCAGCCTTCTGACAGGGGCCACTGTACATTGTTCCGAGATCTGTCCGCTCCCGAAAATGGTTATTTTCTGTTTTATTCCCGTCCTGGTTATTATGAGCTGGGAATCGCAGATTATACAGTCCCAAAGGATTTTCAGATCCGGTTCGACAACCCTGAAGCTATGATCAGATTCGGAATTGTGTATGAAGGCCGCACAAAGTTCCAGCTTAAAAATCAGCAGGTTTCCTCCTTTACTCCTTCATCTTTTTTTGTTGCTGAAAAGAACTTGAAGGGAAAGCAGATCTGGCACAGAGGACAGCATTTTCACGGGACAGAGATCACGCTCCACGAAGCCTACCTTAGCCAGGTTATCTCTGAATCCTTTCCCGAAGCGCTGTGTATGGAAGATTTTAAGATGAATCATACGTATCATTACCTGCCTCTTCCAGTCATTTCCGTCATTCATCAGCTGAACAGCCTGTCTGCTTCCGGCCGTCTGACGCCCTTGTATTTAGAGAGCAAAATTCTGGAATGTACTGCGCTTTTATCAGAAGAAATCAAGAAGCCAAAAGACAATGTATTTGCACATCAAATAGATTATGGGACGATACAGATTGGTGCAGGCCGGACTTGCCGTCTTACTGCCTCTGACATTCAGTCTATTCAGAAAGCCCACGATATCCTGACCGAACAGGCAGTTCATCCACCTACTATTGAAAAATTAAGCAGGATGGTCTTTTTAAATCAGCAGAAACTGAAGGCCGGTTTTGCAAAACAGTATCACATGGGCATCGGAGAATACACCACCAGCCTGCGAATGGCCATGGGCGCCAGTCTTCTCTCCTCCACAGACCTTTCCGTGAGTGATATTGCAAAAAAGACAGGATATAGGTACAGCGGAAATTTTTCTAAAATGTTTAAAAAATATTATGGAGTCAGTCCTCTGGAATACCGCAGGCACCATTAGATCTTGAATTCCTAATGATTTATATCTATAATATTTCTGAAAAGGGAATTATCATCATTTGTTACACAAAAGAAAAGGAGGATTTTTATGATTAACGCTTATAAAGCATTCTGGAAACGTTATTTTGATTTTAAAGGAAGAACATCCCGCGGAAACTACTGGTGGGCGGTGTTAGCACAGTTTATCGCTACATTTTTGGTTGGATTCATAGCCGGGATGCTGGATATCTCTGCTCTTCAGACATTGTGGTCTCTGATCATTTTAATTCCCGGTATTGCGATGTGTGTACGTCGTCTTCACGATATAGACCGCCCCGGATGGTGGATCATACTCATGTATGTCCCATTAATTTTAACCATGGCGAGCATTACTATGACGACAGCCTCTTTGCTGCTGAACACAGACAGTACTGCTGCCGGTGGATTCGGTCTTCTAACCATGGTATTGGGAATTATCACTTTGATCGCAGCTGTTTACTTCCTTATTCTGTTTATAAGAAAAGGTACAGAAGGAACGAACCGCTATGGTATGCCGGATAATGACTAAGGGTTCTTGCTAGCTCAAGCAACTTACAGCGATGGTGTTTTCCTTTCATACATATTTATCTTATTTCAAAAACCAGGAGACAGCGAGGGCAATCGCTGTCTCCTTTTTAACATCTGTTTTTCTGTGGAGAAAAACTATCAGGTGTTACCGTATGTTCTTAAAATGTGATAATATTTCGGAATTTATCCCCTTTTATCGCTGATTCCAAAGCGTCTTTTATGTTTTCTGCCGGATATACCCCGCTGATAAATGGCTTCAGGTCAATAACACCTGAGGATACCATCTGAGATGCCCTCATAAAATCCCTGTCGTTAGAATTTGCTGTGCCGAGGATCTGCACAGATTTTCCATGCACCCAGTTAGGGTCAAACGGAACCGGTTCTGCCGGATGGATCGAGCTGTAAAGTACGATTTTTCCTGCATTGCTCACACACTTAAATGTATCTTCTACCACTGCCGGTATCGGTGTCGTGTCAAAGATCACCTGTGCTTTGATGCCGCCGGTCAGTTCTTTCACCTTCTGTTCCAAATTTTCTTTTGCCGGATTAATCACGGCTTTTGCTCCAAGGGATCCTGCCATCTCGAGTCTTTCTTCATTTACATCAGATACAATGACCTTGGCTCCCCTTTTTGTACAGACAGCTGTGTGCAGCAGCCCCATAATACCGCAGCCGATAACCAGAACTGTGTCTCCCAGGCTTACCTGGGCAGTCTCTACACTGTGCACCACACAGGATACCGGCTCAATGATACACGCTTCTTCCGGGGAAACGCCGCTGTACTTAAACATGCAGTCTGGAGAAACCAAAAGATATTCACTGAACCCGCCCATTCCTCTGTACGGAAGGCCCGGGAGATGTGCACTGTGGTCAAAATGTTCACAGCTTTGTTCATTACCGCTCTTACAGTAAAAACAATTACGGCACGGAAGTGTGACTCCCACTACTACTTTATCTCCAACACTCCACTCATTTTTATTTACTTCATTCCCCATCTCTTCGATGTGTCCTGCTATTTCATGTCCTCCTATAAAAGGAAATTCAACTTTATTGACTCCTGTATAAACTCTCTGCTCCCATGTGCAGATTGCCGCCGCGTCCACTTTGATCAAGACTTTATTTCCTGATGCCGAAGGCCTATCATACTCTTCAAGTCCCACTTGCTTTATATCCGTAAATACGGCTGTTTTCATTTTGCTGTTCACAATCATTCCTCCTGTCTTAGCCTAAAATACCTGTCAGCCCCAATACCGCACCAATGATAACCAGAATCAGCATTACATAGGTGGATTTCATTTTTTTATTCTTTAATAAATATAAGGTCAGCAGCGTGATTCCCAAAGGTATCATACCCTTTAATAATTTATCCAGAACATCTGCCTGAAGAGCCAGCTTGGTAGCTCCAACCTTAATATTCATATGGGATTCGGCAGTTACATAGTTTGCTGTCAGAGATCCAAGTACCGTAGCTCCCATAATAGATGCCGCTGAGATCAGCTGTTTCATTTTACCTCCGCCAAGGATTGCCTCAACTCCTGTTTTCCCTGTCTTATACCCCCTCATATACATAAAGTAAGCGATAGGAAGCATGATACCCGCCATTAAAGCTGCAAATGCAAACGCTCCCATAACATTTCCTCCTGAAGCAATACTGATACCTACTGCCAGAAGAATGGGCTGCAGGGTCCCCTGCCACAGAGTATCACCTATTCCTGCCATAGGTCCCATCAGACCTGTTTTTACACTATTAATAGCGTCATCTGTAACATTTGCACCATTGGCACGTTCTTCTTCCATTGCCACAACCATTCCATTGATGATTCCTCCAAAGTGAGGCTCTGTATTATAAAATGACATATGGCGTTCCATAAACTTTTGCTGTTCTTCTTTATCCCCAGGATATAATTTTTCCGGAAGATGGGACATAGACTGAAGAACACCGCTGGCCTGGAGACGTTCATAGTTATAGTTTGAGTGTGAAAAAAAGGTCCATTTCCAAAACGCCTTCAGCACGTCTTTTTTACTTAAGTGGATTTTCTTATCTTCTGCCATTTTTATTTCCCTCCTTTATTCGAAATCGTCATCAAAATCATCGTCGAAACTGTCTGCTCCTGCTGTTGCTGCTGCCGTCTGCTTTTCCTCTGCCAGAGCTACCACCCCAGTGTAAATATAAGCAACAATACCTGCGATGATGGCGATCGGCATAGTATCCAGATTCAAATATACTGCGATAATAAATCCAAGTACATACCACAACAGGATTCCAGGTTTACTGATCGCTCTCAGATTCATGGCAATACCAATGGCCGGCAGCAGTCCGCCAATGACTTCCAAAGCCTGCAGCGGCCGGCCGCTCAGAGCATGAATGATGTTTGTGACCACATCAGATCCAAAATAACATCCAAGGGCTACCGGTATACATCCGATAATGAAAGCAAATACTTGAGGCGGTACAATATGAAGAAATTTGGCTTTTTTCATATTTCCTTCTTCTGCCGCTTTATCAATCATATGTACAAAGAACACATCAACTGTCATATGAATGACCCAGATAATGGTTCCCAAAAGACCAATGGGCACTGCCAGTGCGATAGCTGCCGTTGGTTTAACTCCCGCCACCATAGTTAAGGCCGTTCCCAATGTTCCTGCAAGACCCGGATCCGTGGGAGGTGCCCCTCCTGCTGAAATATAAGCAATAAACGGAAGCTGAATTGCCGCACCGATGATGGCTCCCTGAACCGGATCTCCCAAAATAAATCCTACTAAAACACCAGATACCAATGGTTTTTGGATAATGGTACTACCCAGCAGGGTTAACCACGGGGTACCATTGATTCCAAGGTAATACACAATTCCGATGAGAACTGCCTGAACAACTGAAATACTCATAATTTTTCCACCTTTCTTTTATAACAGCTTTGCTACATCTACCTTTGCGTCTTCCGCGATGATCTGGATTTCTGTGCGGCATCCGCTGTCAACAATCTTCTTTAAAATCTCCCGTTCTTTTTCTGAGGCTGAAATATTTTTATAAAATTTTTCCCGCCCGCTGCCTGCTCCCATGCCGCCGATATTTAAATGATCGAACTCTATTCCCTGCTTCATGAGTTTTAAAATTGTTTTCGGATACTTAACCAGAATAATTACTTTATCATCAGGCTTGAATCCTTTTTTAAGCCTTGCGGCTGCCTTTTCTGCTGTAAATACTCCGAGGCCAACATTGCCGGGAACAGCATTTTTTAATACCGTCTTCATAAACGGATCTGCTGCCGTTTGATCATCGATCACCATAATTTTATTGGCACTTGTAAAGTTCAGCCACGATGTCATTACCTGTCCGTGAATCAGCCTGTCATCAATTCTTGTCAAAACAACTCCCTGCATTTTGTTTCCTCCTAAATCTCATCCATATCTGTGTCATTGAGCATTTCTTCATACTGCTTATGCAGAAGCACAACCGGCTGGTTCCCTGCTTCCTCACATAGATCAGTCAGCTCATCTAAACTGCATTGATCCCTCATCATAGCCGCCTGCACCACCATTCCCATACTGACACCTGCAATGGCTTTAAAGTTCTTCATATCTGCCATGCATTTCATCACCATATTGGATGGGCTTCCTCCAAGGATATCCACAAAAGCCAGCACTCCGTCCCCATCATCAAGTTCTTTTATTGCTGTTCTGATCTTCTGCTCAAGTTCCTCTATTCCGTCTCCGTGATACAGTCCAATCGTTTTCGCCTTTTCCTGTTTTCCAGCAATCAGCTCCACTGCATTTAACAATCCTTCCGCAAAGCATCCATGGGTTGCGATCAATATTCCAACCATTCCCGCTCCTCCTTTTTCTTTATAAATTCATCATAGCAGGGCATGGCTGAAAATGTTTTCTTGTTTAGGCTGTCTCTGTCGATGTATATCCGTTGAAATATAGGAAAAATGAATGTTTTTGCATAAAAAAAGAATGTGAAAATCCAGTAATTTCCTTTTCACACTCTAGTGTTACATCTATTTATTTACTTACTACATCCATAAATGGCTGGATCATAGAAGAAAAGACAGTTAACAAAAACCCCGGAGACCAGTCCTCTCCGGGGTTTTTTTGTCACAGTGGACATACTTCAATTTTCTTACTGCCTTTATAATACCCATTTTAGTAATAATTGTAAACTTCTATTTAAGTCTAAACTTAAAGATTTAAATAATCAATCAGCGTTCTTGCAATGATCTGCAGTGGCAGCCTGGATACGATATCAAAATCCTCAATGGTCTTGTTTCTCTGGTTATATCCCAGGACAGACAAGTCTGAATAATCTTCTAAATCTGTCTTTGGCAGGCAGCAGCAGGTCACCACATTTGCACCTACCTTCTTCGCATTTTGGGCAGTCAACAACAGCTCCGGTGTACTGTTTTTTATAGAAAAAATAATGATCAGATCCCCGTGCCTGAACAGTTTATCCGACTTTTTCATAACCTCTGAATCTGACAGCATATATGCATTATACCCGAGCAGCTGAAGCTGCAGTTCCACATCTTTGGCAATCCATGCGGTAGAACCTCTTGCAATAATATAAATCTTTTGTGCCGTCTTAATAAAACGCACTACCTTGAGGATCGTCTCCGCTTTCAGTATTTCAATGGTTTTCATGCACTCTGTGACAGACTTCTGAAAAATCTCATTGACAATCTCTCCCTCCACCATATCTTCTATCATTGCAGAAAGTTTATAGCGTAGCTCCGAGAGACCGTTATACCCACACTTTCTGACAGCCCTTGATACAGTCGGAGGAGAGGTAAAACTCTTTTCGGCAAGTTCAGTGATCGTCAGCTTTAAAAACTGATCTTCATGTTGATTGATATACTCTATCACTTGCCGTTCGGCTTCTGTAAGCCCGCTTTCCAGTTCTTCTGTAATCTCAACTATCATAACCTATATTTCCCCTCTCTCGCTAAAAAAATAGTTGTCTGGTATGGCCATTACAAAAATACATGAAAAACCACCTTATAACGACCAGGTAATAAGGGTGGTTTTTGGCTTTTCTAAATTAATGATATATCATATATATGGAGGCCATCCACCCTTTAACAGCTGCTCTCCCTAAATAATATAACAATATTTGTAAATCTCCAATGTTTTATCAAAAAAGAACCCTGCCACAGTCTGTACAAGGTTCTTTTCTTTTATCAATATCTCTAGCAGATCTCCGCTCCCGCCGGCATATCTTTCTCCGGCACAACCAGAGCCAGCTCACCCTTTTCATTTTCCGCACAGAGCAGCATTCCCTCAGAAAGCACACCCGCAAGCTTGGCAGGCTTTAAGTTTACCAATACCATGACTTTCTTGCCGACCATCTCTTCCGGCTTGTAGTATGCTTTAATTCCGGAAACAATCTGTTTTACTTCACTTCCCACGCGTACCTGGGAACAGAGCAGCTTCTTAGACTTCTTCACTTCCTCACAGGCAATGATCTCACCGACCTGGAACTGCATCTTCCCGAAGTCATCAAACGTGATTTCTTCTTTCGGTTCAATGTCGATCACAGGATCTGTAAGTGCCTGCTGCTGTTTTTTCATCAGCTCTTCTGCCTGTTCAAGAACTTCCTTTTCATCCAGACGTGCAAACAGAATTTCCGGTTTCTCCGTCACCTTCGTACCGCTCTTGTAATGTCCAAATGAAGTCAGATCTTCAAAGCTTCTCGGCTCGGCATTCAGCTGTTTTAAAATCTTTGCTGAGGTCTCCGGCATATATGGTTCCAGCAGAGCGGCTCCGGTTAAAATACCTTCTACCAGATTATACAGAACCGTTGCCAGGCGGTCCTTCTTGGCATCGTCTTTTGCCAATACCCACGGCATCGTCTCGTCAATATATTTGTTGCATCTCTTAAATACATTGAAGATCTCTGTCATCGCATCCGCTACACGGAGCACATCCATCTTCTTCTGTACTTTCTCTCTCGCTCCTGTGACAACAGCTTTGAGCTGATCGTCAAATTCATCCTCAGCGCCCTTATCTTCTACAATACCGTCAAAATATTTATTGGACATGGAGATCGTACGGTTCACAAGGTTTCCTAACGTATTCGCAAGATCAGAGTTCATGCGCTCTACCATCAGTTCCCATGAGATCACACCGTCGTGTTCAAACGGCATCTCGTGGAGGACAAAGTAACGCACGGCATCCACACTGAACATCCCTGCCAGATCATCTGCATACAGAACATTTCCTTTGGACTTGCTCATCTTTCCGTCACCCTGCAAAAGCCATGGGTGTCCAAAAACCTGCTTCGGAAGTGGAAGGTCAAGTGCCATCAGGATGATCGGCCAGTAAATCGTATGGAACCGAATGATATCTTTTCCGATCAGGTGCAGGTCCGCAGGCCAGAGCTTATTAAACTGGTCTGTGCTGTCTCCGTCACAATCGTATCCAATCCCTGTGATATAGTTGGTAAGAGCATCCAGCCATACATAAACAACATGCCCCTCATCAAAATCTACCGGAATTCCCCACTTAAAAGAAGTTCTGGACACACAAAGGTCCTGGAGTCCCGGAAGCAGGAAGTTGTTCATCATCTCATTTTTTCTGGACTCCGGCTGAATAAATTCCGGATGAGTGTTGATATACTCAATGAGCCTGTCCGCATATTTGCTCAGCTTCAGGAAATACGCCTCTTCCTTCGCTGGCTGTACTTCCCGTCCGCAGTCCGGACATTTTCCGTCTACAAGCTGGCTTTCTGTAAAAAAGGATTCACATGGGGTACAGTAAAGTCCTTCGTAGTGTCCCTTGTAAATATCTCCCTGCTCATAAAGCTTTTTAAAAATCTTCTGTACCTGAGCTTCGTGGTCCGCGTCCGTTGTGCGGATAAACTTATCGTAAGAAGTATTCATCAGATCCCAGATCCTTTTGATCTCTCCTGCCACGTCGTCCACAAACTCTTTCGGCGTCACACCCTGCTCGGCCGCTTTTAATTCTACCTTCTGTCCGTGCTCGTCGGTTCCGGTCTGAAAAAATACGTCATAGCCTTCCATTCTCTTATATCTGGCAATACTGTCTGCCAAGATGATCTCATAAGTATTTCCAATGTGAGGCTTGCCAGATGTATAAGTAATCGCAGTCGTTATATAATATGGTTCCTTGCTCATGTTTCTCCTCCAATTTCGCATTATACTGTGTTTTATTATAGTACATCTTGCAAAGATAGTCTATTTTTTTCCTTGAAAAAATAGTATAATAGTATCTAAGAGATTCTATTCAGAAAGGATTCTTATGCATAAATATACATATCGTAAGTTTCTTGCATTTACCATGGCTGTCATGGTGGCATTCACCGGCTGTTCCAAAGGATCGGACACCGGGAATCCCTCCACAGCGAAAGAATCAGAATCCACCAAAGACAAAGCATCGGACCGGCAGAAGTTTGACTCCTATTTGAACCAGCTTTTCAAGGAAGACGTCAATTCCAATACGGTCAATCTGCATTATACCCTTGCACATCCGGAACGCTACGGCATCAAAGCCAAAAAGGCCGATCTGGGCAGCATCGATTTAAAAGTCCTTGACCAGGCAGAAGCCCAATGTAAGAAGGAGATAAAAAAGCTTGAGAGTTTCAACTACAAAAAACTCTCCAAAAGCCAGAAGCAGTCTTATGATTATCTCATGGACTACTTTAAGCGCCAGCAAAAGCTCGCACCTTACCCCTATCTGCAGACGGTTTTAAGCCCTACTCTCGGCTCCCAGGCCCAGCTTCCGGTAACTTTGTGCGAATACCCTTTAAGAACCAGGGAAGATGTAGAAACCTACCTTTCTCTGCTCTCCAAAGTCGGTTCCTACTTCGACACGGTCATCCGCTACGAAAAGGAACAGGTCAAACGGGGATATTTCATGTCGGATGCGGATGCAGATGCCGTCTTAAAACAAATCAATGATTTCACCAGGGCTACCGACCATAATTACATGATCGAAGTATTCAACACAAACATCGATTCGGTTTCGGGCCTCAGCACCAACCAAAAGAGAAATTACCGGAAGGAAAACCGCCGCCTGATCTTAGAAGAAGTGATTCCGGCCTATGAGAATCTGTACAGTGATTTGAAAAATCTGAAAGGAAACGGAAAGAACAACCAGGGCTATGCCCATTTCAAAAATGGGAAGTCCTATTATTCTGCTCTGGCCTCCTATAAAACCGGCTCTGACAAGACCGTTCCTCAGATGATCAAGGCCACCGAAGCACACCTTCGTTACCTTCAAACAGAGATGACAGAGATCATAAAAGAAGATCCCTCCATCTACCATGCTTTTTTAGATTTGGATCTGAATAAATATTCAAGCAGAAAACCATCGAAAATTCTGTCACAGCTGAAGCAGAAAATAAAAGATAAGTATCCTGCAGCAGCCGAAGTGGAGTGTGACATCAAATATGTCCATTCTTCTCTGGAAGAAAACTCAAGCCCGGCTTTTTACATGATTCCTGCCATCGATGACTATAAGAAAAATGTCATTTACATCAATAAGGCGCAGACCGGCCAGGAATCCCTGTATCCGACGCTGGCTCATGAGGGCTATCCGGGACATTTGTATCAAACCACTTATTTCCACAGCAAAAAAGAACATCCGATCCGTTATATTCTGGATTATCCGGGATACAGCGAAGGCTGGGCCACCTACGTGGAGATGGACTCTTACAGTTACCTCGATATGAAGCAGGAACTTGAGCCATTAAAGAAGCTTCTGCCGGACAATTATCTGTACAATATGGCCTTAAGTGCCAGAGTGGATATGGGTGTTAACTATGAAGGATGGAGTGCTGACGAGGCAGTCAAATATATGCAGCAGTACGGAACCATCAGTACCTCCAGTATGAAAGCCCTTTACCGCTATGTCATCCAGAATCCGGCCAATTACTTATGCTACTACATCGGTTATCTGGAGTTCATGGAATTAAAAGATTATTATAAAGAGAAATCTGGAAATGCTTATGATGAAAAAGTTTTTCATAAAATCATATTAGATGCCGGACCTAACAGCTTTCGTATACTCAGACAGCGCATCGACGAAAACCTGTAAATCCGGGTACGATCTTTGTACCTGCAAAACACATAAGTTTAGGAGGAAAGATTATGTCAACAAAAGCACGCTACACCCATGACGAAATTGGAAAAGGAAAACCGGGATTCTCAAAGACCCGCTCCATCATTGAGGCCGCATTTTACGGCAACAACGTCATTGAGGTTGTAAACCTGAAGCAGGCATATGAGCTTGCTAAAAATTCTCCGGGAGCCATTGTTACCGACATGCCGGTCTACCGCGGAGAAGAGTTCGGCCTGAAAAAAGACACAAAAGTTCTGCTGTTCAACGACGGCTCCGTTACCGGACGCTGTGCGGCAGCCAGAAGGATCGCGGGAAGTCCGAACGTGGATACTAACGATCTGGATTTAAAAGTGATGGATGCGATCTACGATACACGCAAAAAGACCATGTACCACGCAGAAGTCTATATCGGCTTAGACCCTGAATTTATGGTTAAGGCACATCTTCTGATTCCGGAGGGAGAGGAAAACATCCTGTACTCCTGGATGCTGAACTTCCAGTATGAGTCTGATGAATACAATAAAATGTATAAAAAGTCCCGTGCCATCGGCAGCGAGTCTGATATTTATATTTTCTCTGATCCTCAATGGAGCCATCCGGAACATCCGCTTGGGCTTACTTACTTCAACACCCAGACCAACTGTGCAGCTTTGCTTGGAATGCGCTATTTTGGAGAACATAAGAAAGGTACTCTTACCATCGCCTGGGCGATTGCCAATAGAAACGGCTACGCTTCCTGCCACGGCGGACAGAAAGAATATCGTTTAAGTCCGAACCACAGTTATGTTGCATCTTTCTTTGGCCTGTCCGGTTCAGGAAAATCAACACTGACTCACGCCGTACACAATAATAAATATGATATCACCGTCCTCCACGACGATGCCTTTATCATCAACACCGAAACCGGCTCTTCCATCGCTATGGAGCCTACTTATTTTGACAAGACCTCAGACTACCCGACCGGGTGCGAAGACAACAGGTATCTCCTCACAGCACAGAACTGTTCTGCCACGAGAGATGACAAAGGAGATGTTGTCCTTGTCACTGAAGACATCCGGAACGGCAACGGCCGGGCTATCAAGTCAAAACTCTGGTCTCCAAACCGTGTAGACAAGATTGAATCTCCAGTTAACGGCATTTTCTGGATTATGAAAGATCCTACCATTCCGCCGATCATCAAAGTCAACGGTTCACATTTGGCTGCAGTCATGGGCGCTACCCTCGCCACAAAGCGTACTAACGCAGAACGCCTGGCGCCTGGAGTAGACCCGAACCGTCTGGTCGTGGAACCATATGCAAACCCGTTCCGTACTTATCCTCTTGTGGATGATTACAACAAGTTCCGTTCCCTTGTAAAGGACCGCCATGTAGAATGTTATATCTTAAATACCGGCGACTTTATGGGCAAGGATATCACTCCTGGTGTTACTTTGTCTGTATTAGAACAGATCGTTGAGGGCAATGCCCAATTAAAACCTTGGGGACCGTTCAGCAACATGGAAACGATCGAAGTGGAAGGATATGTCCCTGATTTTGATGATGAGACTTATGTCAATACCCTGAAAGCAAGAATGACAGAACGTCTGAACTTCATCTTTGAAAAGGATACACAGGACGGCGGATACAATGCTCTTCCTACTGAGGCAAAAGAGGCTCTGGCTAAAGTAATCAGCGAAGCGCACAACCATGTAAAATAAAAGTGAGGTGAATTCTTACCGTGACCAAAGAGCAGCTGAATGACATTGTGGTAAACCTTTTCCATGAAATATCTTATCAGGAGGAAAAGGCGGTCATCACAGAGGAGTTCAAAGACATTTCCAACAAAGAACTGCATATCATCGACGCGATCGGAACCGGCAGTCCGAAGAATATGTCTTCCATCGCAAAGGCCCTGAACATCACGGTAGGTACGCTGACCATCGCCATAAACAGTCTTTTAAAAAAAGGCTATGTAATCCGCAGGCGCGGAGAGCAGGACCGCAGAATCGTTTATATATCCCTCTCTGACAAAGGAAAGGAAGCCTTTGACCATCACAGTCAGTTTCACCGCGCGATGCTTGAAGATGTACTTTCCCGATTAGACGAAGAGGAAGAACGCCTTCTGATACGGATCATGGAATATTTCCGGGATTACTATGAGACAAAAAACAATTAAAAACGGGGGCTGGAAATCTTTCCAGCCCCCGTTTTTAATGCATCCCGGTGAGAAATACACTGGCCATTACTCCTGCGAAGGTTGCCAGAAGAGCACCTGCCAGGGTGTATCTGGTCTTTTTGATATGTACGGCCGAGAAATAGATAGACATTGTATAAAAACATGTCTCGGTAGAACTTAAAATAATTGATGACATGACTCCCTGAGCTGAGTCAGGGCCAAAGTTCTTAAAAATATCCAAAAGGAATCCAGTAGCTGCCGAAGATGAAAACAGCTTTGCAAAGATTACCGGAAGCACGTCCTTGGGAATCTTTAAAAGCTGTCCCACCGGACTCAATACGGATACAAGAAGATCCAGCGCTCCGGACGTCCTGAAAATCTGCACAGCTAAAAACAGTGCAATCAGGGTAGGGGCAATTTCCATGACTACCTTAAATCCATCCTGGACTCCTTCCAGAAACGGCTGATACATTTCTTTTTTTGAAATCATTCCATACAAAAGTATCATGAATAAAATTAAAGGGATAATAATGCCGGACAGCGAAACAATCACAGTCACACCCGCCTTATTACTTTATATTACAATATATACATGCATCCTCGTCCTATATGCCAAAAACAGGTAAGATTGATAGAACTCATTATAATAAAAAAGGATACCAGAAACAAATCGTGCTTTCCTGGTATCCTTAGATTATTTTTGGTTACTTCTTATATTTTTTTCTGAGAAGCAGCAGTACGGCACCTGCCGCACACACAGCCACTATGGCGTAAACAGCTGTATGTGAACTGTCTCCGGTTCTGGAAACCCTTGATTCAGTCACCGATTTGCTGGAAGCTTCAGAAGTTTTGACAGTTTCACTGTCCTCTCTGTAGTAAGAATCTTCATCCTCAGGTTCTTCATATGTTGTCGTGGTTGTTGTCTCACTTGTGCTAGATTCTTCTTCATCATCTCCACCGTAATATGGATCTTCCGGTGAAGGCTCATCATACATTTCCACAGTCTGCAGTTCTCCCCCTGCATTCACTGTAAACCTCACATCCTCTGCAAGTTCGTAGCCAAACGGTGCTTCTGTCTCCCTTAAAATATATTCTTCTCCGGGAATAAACTTTCCTGTGACCGCGTGTGCCTCCTCTTCAGATGTCCACTCTTCAACGATCAATTCTGATCCGTCTTCCTGAATCTGAATGATCTGAAGCTCAGCTCCTGCCAGCGCTTTCTTCGTCGCTGCATCCAGCTTGATGACAGAAACTTTTGTAGGTACATTTTCAGCTTCGACAACTACCGGTGTCTCTGCTGCCTGATCGTTAATTCTGAATTCATATTTGGTCTCCGCATCCAGATTGTAGCCTTCCGGCGCTTTTGTTTCCTGGAAATAATAAGTTCCGAGCCTCAGATAGTCAAATCTGATCTGACCCTGTGCATCGGTCTTAAGTCCCTGAGCCACTAACTCTCCGTCTGCCTTGTACAGGCTGAATTCTGCTCCTTCAAGAGTCTGGGCGTCTTCGCTGCTCACCTTTTTAAGGAGAACGGAACCTCGTTTTGCTTCATTTGTAATTGTAAAACCAAAGTTCAGAGTTCCATTTTCATCTAATGAGAAAGTGTAGTCTCTTCCGTCAAACTGAACCTGTACTCTGTCGGATTCTTTCTCCCCGATCACTAGTTTGTGCTCCGCTGCGTCCAGTACATAATCGTTCAGAGCCTTTGTCTCTTTCAGATAATAGGTGTTGCCGTATTTTAATCCTGCATCGAAAGCAATCCTTCCCTTGTTATCTGTTTTCATAACACTTCCAACTTCATTCTTATTATGGTCATAAAGCTGAAATTCAACATTTTCCAAGGGAGCATTATCTTCTGCATCTGTTTTGTTTAAGATAAAACGAATGTTATCACCTGTCAGGCCGCTGTTCATTCCGCTTAATATCAATGGGACACTGCCGCTGGTTACCTTGGTCTCTTTGGCACTCGCATCAAAGGTAACGGTGTTTTTAATATTTCCTGTGGCAGATGTGACATCTGTGATAAATAAGACTTTAAACTGGTGAGTTAAATCCAGTCCATCCGGGAATGTAAACACAATCTTACCTGAAACATCATCATAATCTGAATCCATTCCGGAAATCTCTTTATTGTTTGCCGTCACATCGATCAGCTTTACAGATCCCTCTCTGTAAGTCAGTCCCGGCTGAAGCTGATCTGTAATTTCGGCCTTCTGTTTCGTAATTACCGCATGGTTTTTATTTACATTTACGGTCCACTCTACATAATTTCCTTTTTTATAAGAAGTGGTTTTTTCTACATCTGGCGTATAGCTTACATTTACTTCAGCTTTTGCTGTCAGCTCTGTTTTAAACTCGTCTGCCCGTACACTCACTTCATTGACTGCACTTACCTTTTCTGGTTTTGTCTCAGCCTTTGTCTCATCGGTAACGGTACTCAGTGTCATGTCATTTTTGTCTGTCGGAAGCATTTGTTCCGGGAAGTAAATAATGATACTATCACCGCTGACCTCATAGTAAGGCTGATCTGCACTCTTCTCTGTCCCAAGAACTTTATCTCCGTATTTAAGGCTTCCCTCTACGAGTCTGTGGCCTTCCGGAAGCTTCTCTGTGACAACCATGTTATGAATGTAAATGCCCTTTGACCTGAGCCAGATCGTCCAGTTGAATTCATCTTTGCTGCTGTTATAACTTCCCTTCTTGGAAACGAAAGTCTGGATATTTACAGAACCTGTTCCCGTAATATCCTGTTTGTTACCATCCCATTCGAGAAACACATGGTTTTTAAAAGAAACAGCCGGTGAGTTCCCATTTGCATTCTGAGTGAACTGAAGGGCTCCGCCCTTAATCCTTGTTGTATATGTGATCGTGCATTTGTTTTTTCCAAGATCCTTTATAGTAAAAATTAATTCGTTTCCATTTACCTGCACATTTTTTTCATTCTTGCCCTTATAATTAGCATTAAAAGATCCGGCAATGTATTCAAGCCCTTCCGGAAGCACATCTTTAAACTGAATGTCTCCATTCACTGTTTTGGTTGGATTGTTATTGACAGTGACTGTCCATTTTATGGTATTGTCATCTTCAACTCTTGCAAAGGCTCCTGACTTTGTAAGTCCCAGCTTTCCTTTCTGATATCCGCTTCCCCAGCTGGAATCCTCATAATCAGAAATGCTTACATGGTTTCCAACCGTCATGACTGCAGTATTTCTTACACTTCCTTTTTTTACAGCCGCCTCGGTATCCAGCCAGATCTTATAATTGACATAGACAAAGTTATTGTTGTACTTTGGATCAAGTGTTACTTTAAATTCTCGTGTTGCCGTATCATACGTATATTCATTTTCACCCGGTGTACTTCCTGCTGCCTTTGTAAGTTTCACTGCATTGCCGCTGCCATATTTCACTGTGAGCTGTCCTTCTGTCTCCATCAGTGAGGTTCCTTCTGGAAGCTTATCTGTAAATGTAACCGGCAGTTCTCTGCCCGCTGTATCGTACCAACCTTTCAGCTGAAAGCCAAGATACGGCTTCTTTGCATCGTCATCATATCCTATATTATTGGATGCATTTTTATCTTTCCAAAATGCATATCTTACCACCCGGACTGAAGCATCGGCTGAAGCTTCACCTTTACTGTCCCCTGTCTTAATTGTTACAGTATTAGCTGCAATGGCAGACATATCTTTTG
Source organism: Anaerostipes sp. AF04-45 (assembly GCF_003461725.1). NCBI lineage: Bacteria > Bacillati > Bacillota > Clostridia > Lachnospirales > Lachnospiraceae > Anaerostipes > Anaerostipes sp. AF04-45. Next base: position 8,891 of record NZ_QTXQ01000014.1, on the reverse strand, counting down.
CACCATTGGGCTTATAATCTGATTCAAAAAATTCATCCGTAAGCTTTGTTTTGTAAGTTAATGTATGGGAACCATTGCTGATCTTTCCGAACTTATAGTTCCATCCATTGTCAGTTAGTTCCGGATCGGCAGTTTTTGTTCCGTCTAACTCCACGGAACCTTTTACAAAGACTTGTTTTTTATCAAACGTATCTATCAGGGTGTATCCTTCCAGATTATTGTCTCCCTTATCCGGTGTGGCAATGACCGTCCATGTGATGGTCTGGTCTTCTCTGTTCAGCGTTCCCTTTTTCGCTACTTCAGGGCTTTTCTTTTCCACTTCCGGTTTAAAGTCAGTCTGATACTCCTGCCCGAATCCCTCAAGTTGTCCCAGATCGAAAATAATTGTCTCTTCTTTTAACTGATCTGCGTCCACGCTGCAGCTAATCTCCATGAACCCTTCAATATTAGATTGAGTCAGCGTTTTTGGAAATTTTACTGTGATGGTTGCATTGTTGTTTACGGTCCAGTTCGGAACTTCCTCTACAGCGCCTGCCTGTTGCTTATTTAATTTCTGCGCAGCGCCGCTGAGACCATCTAACTGGAACACGTTCGGCATTTTCAGAATATAAGTGGATCCTCCCTGAATGGTTTCCTTATTCGGAATTTTGAACTCATATCTGATGATCACATTGCTGTCTTTTGTGACAGGATGAGACTCCGTGAACGGATTTCCTAAATGGTCTGTAAATGCAAATTTAGTTAAGTATTTGGTGAAATCGCCGTTTGTCACCACAGGATCTGATCCCTGTTTTACGGACTTTACGGCTGTTTTTTTCTGAATTGCTGTGACAGATGCAGTGCTCTCGGCCTTTGCGGCTTCTGTATTACTCTCTGTTGCGGCCTTTTGCTCTGTTGTGACAGATTCTGTGGCCATTGCAGCTGTTTCCTCAGTTGCTAAAGAAGCCTCTGTTGTAGAAGTGATCTGTTCTGATGCAGTTTCTGTTTCCGCCTCCTGTGCATGGACATTGGTGAACGCACCATTCCCTGCGATAAATGATATCGTCAGCACAAAAGCCGCAAGAACTGCAAGACTTTTTCTTACCTTTTTACTCATTTTCATACCCCCATTTATTATTTGAAACAAAAAAGACTGAGTATCCAACGGATTCTCAATCTACACATAAATAATAATTTATGAGGCAGCTGGCTGGCACGATCATACTCCCTATACGATATAGCCCCTTTAGCTTTGCGTCACTGCCTTTCGGCAGCTTTGCCTATTTATTTTACTCTTTCTAAACCTATATTCTCATCATATACAAATTGTCTCTAAAAATCAAGTGCTTTTCTGAAATTTCTCGATGATCTTTGCAAAGAGAATTCCTACGATCGTGGAACAAAAGGTTGCAACAATGGCCGGCGCAACAATCGCGGTCGGATTCACACTTCCGTACTGGCTTCGGAATACGATGATGTTGACCGGAATCAGCTGTAAAGATGAAATGTTAAGAATCAGAAACATACACATTTCCCTGGTGGCGACACCTTTGTGCGGATTGATCCTGTCAAGGGCCTTCATTGCCTTGATCCCTGACGGTGTTGCGGCCCATCCAAGTCCCAGAAGATTAGCCACGATATTCGTGCTGATGTATTCCTTTGCCTCCTTATCCCTCAACCTCGGAAACAGAAGCTTTAAAAAGGGCGCTATGAGTCTCTCAAGCTTTTTTACAAGGCCTAAGGAGACTGCAACGTTCATAATCCCGGACCATACCCCCACGACCCCGAACATCAGGATACAGAGTTGTACAGCTTCCTTAGAAGAATCCAGAATCGTGTCTGATACGGCATTCAGATTACCGTTTATACTTCCTATTAATATACCTGCTAAGATTAAAATACTCCATATATAATTGATCAAAGAAAAACTCCTTTTTCGTTCTTAGTGTATCCTATTCTTTTCCCCATAAGAATATGCTTCAAAGCCCGGATTTGACAAGCTTTGTGAGGTATGATATTGTTAGGTATAGTAGTTTACTAATTTGCAAGGAGGGAAGCGAATATGAAGAGTACAGGTATTGTAAGAAAGCTTGATGAGCTGGGACGTATTACTTTACCAATTGAGTTAAGACGTAATCTGGATGTGAATGAGAGGGATCCCCTTGAGATCTTCGTTGACGAAGATACGATCATATTGAAAAAGTACAATCCAGCAGACATCTTTACTGGCGAAATGGATGATCTCGTTGAGTACAAAGGCAAGAAAGTGTCAAAAAGTTCTATCATTGAATTGGCGAAACTTGCTGGTTTAAATGTTGCAGAATAAAGCAGTGGGATATAGTGAAAGGACATATGCTGGATGATATGTCCTTTTTTTGATGTTATTTTATTTCTTATACCGGAGAAGCTCCTGATAAATATCTCTTTTTCCTACTCCGCGGTCTTTGGCCACCAGTTTCATAGCCTCTTTTTGTGAGAGGCCTTTCCCTAAATAGCGTTCCATATGCTCCATCAAATCGAGTTCCTGAAACTGCTCCTGGCTCTCCTTTTTCAGTTCCTCCAATGTTCTTCCCTGAATGATCAGAACACACTCACCCTTTGCCGGATGTTCGGTATAATAGGAGATGACCTCTTCCATCTCAGAAACAAATACCGTTTCATGCTTCTTTGTCAGTTCCCTGCAGACCGTCATTTTCCTATTCCCCATCGTGCTGTAAAGTTCCTCCAAAGTCTTTAACAGCCTGTGGGGAGCCTCATACAAAATAATCGTCCGTGTTTCATCCTTCAGCTGTTCTAAGATCATGGCGCGCTCTTTTTTATCTGGCGGCAGAAATGCTTCAAAACAGAATCTTCTGGTTGGCTGCCCTGAAATAATCAGTCCATTGATCAGGGCACATGCACCCGGCAGGGACGTTACCTGAATGCCGTTTTCATGACACTGTCTCACCAGTTCTTCTCCCGGATCTGAAATGCCCGGTGTTCCTGCATCCGTAATCAGTGCAATGTTTTTTCCATCCTCCAGAAGCTTTACAAGATAACGGGCTTTTTCTACACGGTTGTACTCGTGATAGCTCGTCATCTTTGTCTTAATATCAAAGTGATTTAAAAGCTTAATGCTGTGCCGTGTGTCTTCCGCAGCGATCAAATCTACAGCTTTTAACGTTTCCAGTGTCCGGAATGTAATGTCCTCCAGATTGCCGATAGGCGTTGCACATAAATATAATTTCCCTGCCATTTAAACCTCCTCTGGTTTCCATCCATAAATTTTATAAATTTCTTCCGTATACTGTCCGGGCTTTTCATAGATGATCAAAGGCGGTTCGACCTTCATCCTGGACTTCCCTCCTTTTACTGCTTCCAGCAAAAAAATATTGGATTCTTTTTCCCTGTAAGGATAAACAAACCGGATTCTTTTGGGCTCCAGTCCGTCATTGCTCAAACAGTTAAGGATCTCAGAAAGACGATAGCTTCTGTGAACCAAAAACAAACTTCCGCTGTGTTTTAAAAGGACTCTGGCAGCATCGGAAATATCCCGGAATCTGCACAGGATCTCATGTCTTGCAATGGCTTTCGCATCATTTGAATTCCTGAAGCCATGATCATGCACCAAATAAGGCGGATTTGAAGTAATGACATCAAAGCTGTCATGTGAAAAAATCGCAGAAGCCTTCGTAATATCACCTTCTACGATCTCTATCTTTTCTTCCAGCCCGTTTAATGCAGCACTTCTTGCTGCCATCTCGGCCATCTCACTCTGGATTTCCAGCCCGGTAAAATGTCTTCCGGGCGTCTTGGCTTCCATGAGGATCGGAAGAATCCCAGTTCCTGTGCCAAGATCCAGCACATTACCGTTTTTCTTCACTTTGACAAAAGAGGACAGTAGAACCGCGTCCATTCCAAAACAGAAACCGTCTTTTTTCTGGATGATCTGATATCCCTTTATACCCAGATCATCCAATCGCTCTCCGTCTCCAAGTTTAGCTCTCATGATTCTTGTGGCTGCCCTTTCCCCGTCTTTTTCTCGCATTTTTCGGATGATAATTCAAATCATCCAGCTTGTACTCCACGATTTCCTTATCGCCGTTGTCATCTTCTACGATCAGCTTCACATTTTGTCTGAGTATATTGACCCGCTGCACTTCGCCAGTGCGGCCGTCCGATGTTTTCACTGCATCTCCGATGTTCGGCAGTTTCTTGTTCAGGTATTCGTATGTCTCCTGCTCATTTTTCAGACAGCACATCAGTCGCCCGCAGACCCCTGAAATCTTAGTGGGATTCAGAGACAGGCTCTGTTCCTTTGCCATCTTAATGGAGACCGGAATGAATTCCGACAGATAAGAACTGCAGCACAGTGCCCGTCCGCAGATTCCAATCCCGCCGAGCATCTTTGCCTCATCTCTCACACCGATCTGGCGCAGTTCGATTCTTGTTCTGAAAATAGATGCCAGGTCTTTCACCAATTCACGAAAATCCACACGGCCGTCCGCGGTAAAGTAAAACAGGACTTTATTGTTGTCAAACGTATACTCGGTAGCTACCAGTTTCATCTCCAGTTTGTGCTCCCGGATCTTCTGTGAACAGATAGAGAAAGCTTCCTTCTCTTTCTTCAGATTTTCCAGTGCTGCATCTTTATCTTCTCTGGTTGCAATCCGAAGAACCGGTTTTAACTCGTCAGAGACGGCTTCCTTGTCCACTTTCTTTTTGTCCGTTACAACTCTGCCGTATTCCACGCCGCGGGCAGTTTCCACAATCACATGGTCTCCCTGTTTTATGTCAAACTTTTTTGGATCAAAAAAATATACTTTCCCGGCAGTACGGAACCGCACTCCAACTACTTCTACCATACCTTTCCATTCTCCTTCATCGTTAGAAGCAACATTTCCATCGTCACTTCAAAATTCACGTTCGCATTCAAGCGTACTCTGGCCTTCTGAATCTCGTCCATGATGTGGGTAAGTCCTTCAAATGTAATATATATTTCCTGCTCTTTGAGCTGGCGGTACTTGTCCTTGAAAATCAGAAGATTCACAGATCCCGTTGTCTTGAGGATCAGCATATCCCTGTACCAGTCTGTCATAATATCAAGAAAATCATAAATCTGTTCTTTATATTTTGTCAATGTCTTTAAATAAGAAATCATCTCATGAAGTTCAATATGATGTATATAACCAAGCATTCCCAACGCTTCATTCAGCATCTCGTGGAACTCTTTAGTCTCAGCCACATGGACAGCCTTTCCAAGGTTACCCAGTGAGAATGATACTGCAAACTCAATCATATCCTCATCTGCCTGAGTATGTTCCTTCAGGTAATCCCTGATCTGATCTTCCGGGACAGTTCCCAGAGACATACATACACATCTGGACAATATTGTCTCCAGCAGACGGTCTTTGTTGTTTGTAAGAAGCAGGATCACTGCATACTCCGGCGGTTCTTCCAGCGTCTTTAACAGTGCATTCTGAGCCCCTACATTCATACGGTCTGCATCGTCCACAATATATATTTTATAATTGCTGCTGTACGGCTTAATGTCTATGGTCTCATTGATCCCCTGTCTGATCTCATCTACGCGGATCTCGTATTTTTCATGTGTTATATAGATCAGATCCGGATGGTTTCCCGTATCCGCCTGACGGCACGGCGTACATTGTCCGCACCCCTCATGTTTCTCACAGAGCAGCGCTTTCGCAAAGGCTTTTGCCAATGTCATCTTTCCTGATCCGTCTTCTCCATTCAGTAAATATGCATGTGAAATCTGTCCGGTCTGAATGGCTTCTTCAAAATGCTGTATGATCTTCTTATGTCCAACCACGTTATCAAAACTCTTCATCTCATCCTCTTCCATCCCTATGAAATCAATCCCCTGCCTTACGTCTGTTTTGTCTCTCTCGTCAGGGCATCATCAACTGCTACTTTTATCTGACGGTGAATTTCCTCAATGGAGTTTCTCCCGTCTATTTTAACCATTCTGTTTTTATCTCTTTCGGCTAACAGCCTGTATCCTTCCACCACTTTCCTGTGAAATTCCAGCTTTTCTGATTCCATACGGTCCAGCTCTGCCTGCTGTTTCTTCCTTCCGATGCCGGTCTCTGCATCCACATCAAGCAGGAGCGTTATATCCGGCATAGTATTTCCCACTGCAAAACGGTTTACTTCATATACCAGATCAACACCCAGTCCCCTTGCAATTCCCTGATATACGGCCGAAGATTCTATGAAGCGGTCACAGATGACTACTTTTCCCTGGTCCAGAGCAGGCTGTATGACTTCCTCTACTAACTGGGCCCTGGCCGCAGCGTACAAAAGAAGTTCTGTCATATGTCCCATGTTTTTATAATCCCGGTTGAGGATCACTTCACGGATCGCTTCGCTTATAACCGTGCCTCCCGGTTCCCTGCATACTATTATATCATACCCCTTCTGCAATAAGTAGACTCTTAATAAATCAATCTGTGTCGATTTTCCGGCACCGTCCGGCCCTTCCATCGTTATAAATATTCCCATCTCAAACCCTTTCATCCACTATGTAAATCCGGCCTTCTGACAGACCGAGCAAATTCATCTTCTGTTCCCGGTACTCCTTCATTTTCTGCACTATTTCCTCTGAAATTCTCTCTCCCGGCACCGCCAGCGGTATACCCGGAGGATATAAAAATATAAATTCCGCACTGAGCTCTCCGACCGCTTCGTACGGAGACACCAGCTTCCTGCCCCTGATCTTTGCCTCATAAGGCGTCATAACCTGCTCAGCAGCCGGAATAACAGCCTGTCCCGGATTTGGGACATGGTACAGGCTTTCATCTGTCTCCAGAAAAGCCTCACACAATTTACCTAACGCCTCTTTTGTATCACAAATACTCGTCATAGCCGTGACATAGGATATTTCGGACATCTCCAGCTCGATCCCATATTCACTCCTCAAAATATGAAACAGCTCTTTGCCGGTAATCTTTGTATCTCCGGTCAAAACAACGATTTTCCCCGGATCATCTGTCCTTAAGAGCTTCAGATTTCTCATATGTTTAAGTCTGGCCCGGATATCCATTAGATTCTGAACATAGTCATCAAACAAGTCCGGCCTGTCTGCACATTTCCTGACACAGTAATCAATACTTGCCATCAAAATATAAGACGGACTGCTGCTCTGAAACGTAGATAAAGCCTGCTGAATCTCCCTGGTGCCTATCCTGGAACTGCATATGTGCAGAAGTCCGGTCTGAGTAAGGGAAGGCAGTGTCTTGTGCAGACTCTGGATCACTGCGTCTGCTCCCTGAGATACCGCACTCTCGGGAAATCCACTGTGAAATACAAAATGTGCTCCGTGAGCTTCATCCACGATCAGGGGAATCCCCTCTTCATGAAGAACCTCGGCAATCTGCCTGATATCAGACACGATCCCTTCATAAGTGGGAGAAACGATAACAGCGGCTTTAATGCCTTTTTCCCTGTTCAGGATGTCCTGCACCTGGCTTCTGGTAATCCCCATACAAATATTCTGCTCTATTTTGGGATATAAATAAACCGGCCTTAATCCAAGCATGGAAATTGCATGATATACGGACTTGTGACAATTCCTGCTGATAAGAATCTTATCCCCCAGCCGACAGGACGCAGTCACAGAAGCTAAAATACCTCCGGTGGTGCTGTTGATCAGAAAATAACTTTCCTTACTTCCATATATATGTTTGATATACTCCATTGATTCTTTAATCATCCCTTCCGGATGATGCAGGTCGTCATAGCCGCTGATCTCTGTAGTGTCAAGCGCAAACAGAGATCCCTCTCTCATAATGTCCTGTTTCTTCCTTTTGTGCCCAGGCATATGAAACGGATACAATCCTTCTTTATCTAATTGTCTTAATTTTTCAAAAATAGGATATTTCATAAATTATTATTAAGCCTCATTTTATCCTATTTTATCATACACACCGTGGATATTCCAAGACATTTTAAGGAGTAGCACAGTCTTTTGTGAAAAACGAAAAAAGCCCTGATATAAATCAGAACTTTTGGGATGCCCAGAGCCGGAATCGAACCAGCGACACGAGGATTTTCAGTCCTCTGCTCTACCGACTGAGCTATCTGGGCTTGGGTATTGATCTTTGTAGTCCGTGTGCCGAACTCAGAATCAAAGATTCTTCGTTCACGGTGTTTCCGCCTATAAAATATAAAAAATAAATAATTCTGACCATAAATGCTCAGCCTTATTTATTTTTATATTTTGCACACTCAAATGCAAATGGA
>NZ_QTXQ01000014.1:0-658 GCF_003461725.1 Anaerostipes sp. AF04-45 | reverse complement strand
TATTTATTTTTATATTTTGCACACTCAAATGCAAATGGAAGTTGCGGGGGCCGGATTTGAACCAACGACCTTCGGGTTATGAGCCCGACGAGCTACCAGACTGCTCCACCCCGCGCTAAAATGGTGGGAGAAGGATTCGAACCTTCGAAGGCGTTGCCAACAGATTTACAGTCTGCCCCCTTTGGCCACTCGGGAATCCCACCATATACATTTATATTATACCATTTCAGCATAAAACTCAAACATAAAATTACATTTATAACGCAATTTATGAGAGCCGTTGACCGGACTTGAACCGGTAACCTGCTGATTACAAATCAGCTGCTCTGCCAATTGAGCCACAACGGCTGACAAAAATGGGACCAATAGGGCTCGAACCTATGACCCTCTGCTTGTAAGGCAGATGCTCTCCCAGCTGAGCTATGATCCCAAATTTATATTATAAATCCTTCTAAAAAGGAAAAAACGACCCGGATGGGAATCGAACCCACGACCTCCGCCGTGACAGGGCGGCGCTCTAACCGGCTGAGCCACCGGGCCAAATCTTTATAACTTAAATCTATGTACCTTCAAAACTACATACAGAACGTTCCATCAAACTTTCTTCCTTACCTTTCCTTGGTTAAAGCCTCGACCGATTAGTAACAGTCAGCTCCAT
>NZ_QTXQ01000013.1:0-65268 GCF_003461725.1 Anaerostipes sp. AF04-45 | reverse complement strand
TTAATTTGCGGTAGAATTGCAGTCGGTTGGAACTTTAATTCGCCGCCCGACAACAAACAACCATAGAACTTTTTTTGACTTATCAGAGGAAGAGTCACAAATACAAATGTTTTCGACAGGTCGATATATACTTTGGAAAAGCGATATAAATGTTGGAAAAAACCATTTTATGTTTGGCTCAGGTAGTTTTGAAAAACAGAAAGAAAATAGAAAAGAGTTTTTATTAAAACATACTTCTTTGGGAATAGAAGAACAAGAAGTTATAAATTCTATACAATACTTTAATTCACATAACGGGTATATTGGTCTTTTCGCAGTTACCGGGTTTTCGGGGTTGTTATTATTTATTCTTATTTTGTTCCAAAAAATTCGTAATATGGATGAAATAAGCTGCCAAAAATGGTGTTTGCCGTTAAGTTATTTTTTTATCATTAATTTATTTGAGGACTATTATTTACGAACTCCAGTTTTTCTATTTGTTTGCCTGTTTTTTATGGCTATATTTTTAGGGATGGGTAGTAAAAATAAACTGATCCCCAAAAGTTAGACCTAAAAATCTAACGATTGGAGGTCTGTTTTTATGATAAAATATAGTTGCGAAGTCAAGAAAAAAGGCATCCATCGCAAAGAAATACAGTGTTCCTTCGGGGGAATCTGTGTAGATATGGGCCCATGTATATGAAACACTTGGTGACAATGGCCTAATAGGATTGCCATCTCCAAGGATGGTCAGAAGAATCTCAAATAATTATAAGGAGACAATTTAAAACTTAGAGTCGGGAATTCCTATTTAAAAGAACTGGAGAGGCTGCGTTTAGAGAAAGAAGCTCATCTGAGAGAACAGTAAGAATAGATTTCAGAATGATGAAAGAACCATCTCTCTTAATATAGGGCTTCCGAAAGCGACCTATGTGCCCTGGAAAAACAGCTTGACAGATATGATCCTGATGCATCTTTGAATGGGCCATTACAGAAATCTGAGAAGCAAACAAAGACTTTTGTCATGAGAAAATAGCAGCAAACTTTTTTAAGAGGGTGGTACAGTTACGGGAAAGCTGTCTGGGTGATCTTTTTAATAAGGAAGAGGAAGAATCCAACAAGAGTTTAATAGCAGAACTTTCTTAAAGGGTTAAGTGTTTATGTTTGTCCATAATGAGAACCTGAAATCAATACCATCATCACGAGATAAGAACATACCAAAATTTGCAAGAAAACATCCATGGTAATATTTGTAAGGAAAATTTCTGCAGGGGATGCTATAGGAAATGGAATTTAAATATTCTATTTAGCTAGTTATTGATTTGAGAGAAATGGAAACAAGCATAATTTACAAAAGAATGAAATAATGTTATAATTCCGATGTATAAATTGAATTTGGTGAAAAAATAAAAAGCTGTATGTAGATGACAGATAATTTTATTTAGAATCACATATCTGAGGCTTGATTAGAGGATGATCAATTATTTTTATATTGAAATTATTTTAAAAAAATTAAGTCTTAAGATAAAAGATTAAGGAAAGGACAGGTATATGGAGAGAATAGCTGTATTGATTCCCTGTTACAATGAGGAGAAAACAATTAAAAAAGTGATTAATGATTGGCAAAGGGAAATACCAGAAGCTAAAATATATGTATATGACAATAATTCAGCAGATAATACTGCTGATATTGCTAAACAAGCAGGAGCGATTGTCCGGCATGAGTATCAGCAGGGAAAAGGTAATGTTATTCGCCGTATGTTCCGTGAGATTGATGCAGAGTGTTATATTATAATTGATGGGGATGATACCTATCCGGCAGAGTTTGGACAAGAGATGGCTGATAAAGTTTTGAAAAAAAATGTTGATATGGTTGTTGGGGATCGTTTATCTTCTACATATTTCGAAGAAAATAAACGACCATTTCATAATATGGGAAATAGTTTGGTGAGAGGAACTATTAATCGGCTGTTTAAAAGTAATATCAGGGATATTATGACAGGATATAGGGCGTTTAGCTATCAGTTTGTTAAGACATTTCCGGTTTTGTCCAAAGGATTCGAAATTGAAACAGAGATGAGCATTCATGCAGTAGACAAAAATATGCTGGTAGAAAATGTTATTATTGACTACAGAGATCGACCTGAAGGAAGTGAATCAAAATTAAACACATATTCAGATGGAATTAAAGTTCTCTTTACAATATTAAGATTATATAAAAATTATAAACCATTGGGCTTTTTTGGCGGAATGTCAATTTTATTACTTATAATTTCAGCGATTATGTTTGTTCCGGTTCTTGTTACTTATTTGCGGACCGGTCTTGTACCAAATTTCCCAACACTAATTGTTAGCGGATTTATTGCACTGTCAGCAATACAGTCTTTTTTTGCAGGACTGATATTGACAACATTAGTGCAAAAAAACAAACAGGACTTTGAATTTAAATTGCAGATGTTAGGGAAGTACGATGAAAGTAAGTAAGAGTTTTAATCGAAAAACTGTTATCACCTTAATTTTAGCAATGGTTACGTCAGCGCTTCAAGTTTTAGGATACAGTTTTTCAAAGCAAAACAATTGGAACTTAGTATTTGAGAATGGTATGATTCATAGTAAAGCCATTGCAATTTGGCTTTTATTAACGTTCATATTTTTTTGCCTTATATCTATGTTGTTTAGACTATTGGAGAAAGGAAATGTTGATAATCAAGAGGAATATAGAATTAATACGAAAGATATTATAAAGATTACCTTGATATTAGTTGTTTGCTGGTTACCTTATATCATTCTCATGTATCCATGTTCAGCAAACCCGGATGTGAGAGATCAATTAGGACAGGTATTTCATGACAGCACGATGTGTTGGACTAGAAAGTATGTAAATTTATCAAATCCGGCTGTATCTTATTGGAATAATCATCATCCGGTAGGGCACACTTTGATTTTGGGATTCTTTGCGAAATTAGGGGAAGCAATACATAGTGTACGCTTTGGACTTTTTATGATGATGTTGTTTCAGATGATTTTAATGGCGTTGATATTTGCTTATATTATTTGTTTTTTGAAGGAAAGGGGCACTTCAAAAACAATAAAAGTTTTAGTTATCATTTTTTATGCCTTTTGGCCTTTGATACCACTTACGACAGCATCACTATGTAAAGATACGTTGTTTACTATTTTTCTTTTAATTGCGACGCTTTGTATAGTTCGGATGTTTGAAAATCCACAAAAGTTTTATAGAAGAAAGAGAAATCTCGCGGGAATAATTATTGTTTTTATTTTACAGGGATTAATGAGGAATAATGGGCTGTATTTGTTACTATTACTTTTTCCGATATCATTGTTTTTTGGAAAAAATGCGAGAAAATATGTTTGTATCAGTTACTTGATCCCGATATTGTTTTTAGGAGTTGTTATGCCGAAAGGTGTTTTTAAAATTGCTAATATAGCTCCAGGGAGTGAAAAGGAAATGCTGAGTGTGCCATTGCAACAAATGGCAAGACTGTTAAAAGAGCATGGTTCTCAGGTTTCAAAAAAAGATAAAGAAATAATTGAGTATGTAATGTGTCCTGGAGAAGACTATTCTGTTTTAGTAAAACGATATAACCCGAGACAGTCCGATCCTGTAAAATATAGTTATAATTTGAATCTTACCGAGAATGATAAAAAAACTTTTTTTAAGATATGGTTTAAATATTTAAAAAAGTATCCAAATGTATATATTCAGTCAGCAATGAATAATTGCTATGAATATTTTTATTATGAGCGCTATGGACGTGAAACTTATTACAATGGAATTCAGGTACAAGGGCAGCCTTTTATGGGCATTACAAATGTTAGTAAATTTAAGAATGCAAGAGAAACATTGGTTAAAATTATGGATCAAATCCAGAAAAATCCATATATTGGATGGACTGTAAATATCGGATTCTATATGAATTTGCTTATTGTTTTATTATCTTATTGTGTTATTAAGAAGAAATATCATTTATTTTGGGCTTATGGGTTAATTACCTTTAATATCTTGATAAGTTTGCTTGGACCAGTCGTTTATATGAGATACGCATATTTTTTTATTGTTAGTATTCCATTGCTTTTGGGACTGATAACTGGCAAAGAGGAGAGAAAAGTGAATGAAGTTTACAAAAACTAACACATTGCAGATAAAGGGGATAGCCATAGTCTTGATGTTGTTTCATCATTGTTTTTTGAATGCAGAAAGATGGGCAACTGTTCCGTATGAAATGCTTGAGAAAGTAAAGGAATTGGAGTATTATCCTATTTCCTTTGTTCCCTTTTCTTCTCATACAATACAGTATCTTGCAAGCTTTTCAAAAATCTGTGTAGCGATGTTTGTATTTATGACCGGTTATGGTATGTATACAGATTATAAGCAAAAAGAAGAGGGAATGAATATTAAAAATTATGTTCTAAATCGGTGGCTATCTTTAATGTCAGGATTTCTTATTATATTTTTCATCATACAGTTGCTGTCGATTTTTACAGGAAGATATGCACAAGTATATGGAAATGATTGGACATCTATCTTTTATTTTGTTTTAGATGGCTTGGGACTTGGGAAGTTAATGGGTACGCCCTTATTTTGTTTGACATGGTGGTATATGAGTTTGGCGATTCTTTTGATTTTGCTTTTTCCATTTTTGTATAAACTGATCGGGGAATATAAATGGATTGTACTATTAGGGTCTATAGCAATACCGAGGGCATTAGGATTTACTCAGACAGATTTAGTTCGATATTCATTTGCCTATATATTGGGAATGTACTTTTCTGAACAGAACTTATTAGTAACATTAAAGTTAAAGCTCTTAAAAGGTGGAGCATTTTTTAAAATATTCAAATTTATAATCCTTACTTTAGGACTTGCAATGATTATTAAATGTAGACAAAATGCTTGGATTGGTTGGAAATTTCTTGATTTTTGGGATGGTTTTGCTGCTGTTTATGTGATTGTTTTCTCATATGTATACATTTCTGACATGAAAGTTATAAATAAAGTATTAGAGTTTTTAGGAAAGCATTCTATGAATATTTTTTTAATACATTCTTTTTTTCGAGATATATTCTTTCATAAATTTATATATTCATTTTATTATGCTTGGTTAGACTATCTGGTATTGCTATTTATATCTTTAATAGCATCTATTGCATTAGAGCGGTTTAAAAAAATAATACGATATCAAGTGGTTGTAAATAATTTACGGAAGTTGTTGATAAGAGATTATAAATAATATTGTGTAATTAAAAGAAGATGGATTAGATAAATTTAAAAAATGTGAATTTAAATTTCCTTCAAAGAAAACAACATGATATAATTTGAATTATGTAACAAGAACAGACGAAATTTAAGAGGTGTGAAAATGAATGACGTTAAAGTAAGTGTGATTATACCGATTTATAATGTCGAAGAATATTTAGAAGAATGCCTGATGTCAGTAGTGCACCAGACTCTGGATGGGATACAGGCAATCATGATTGATGATGGATCATTGGACAGAAGCAGTGATATTGCCAAGGATTTTGCAGATCGATACGATAATTTTGAATATATTAGGCAGGTCAACGGTGGGCTGGGAAATGCCCGTAATACAGGAATTCAATATGCTAAAGGGAAATATATTATTTTTTTAGACTCTGATGATATAGTACCGGATGATGCTTATGAGAGAATGTATTTGGCCGCAGAGAGAAACCACAGTGATATGGTGGTTGGACATGTATCTCGATTTAATTCCAAAAAAGAAAGAGTATCAAATTTACATGAACTTGCCTTTCAAAAATATTTAGACAAGACTCATATTACAGAAAATACAGATTTAATCTACGATACAACATCATGGAATAAGTTGATCCGTAAGGAATTTTGGGATAAATATAATTTTAAATTTCCAGAAAGAATCTTATATGAAGATATCCCGGTAACGATACCAATGCATTATCTGGCAGATAATGTGACAATGCTGCAGGATGTCTGTTACAGGTGGAGGATTCGGGATGGTGCGAATAAATCAATTACTCAAAGGGCAGATGATTTTACTAATTTAAGAGACAGAATTACAGTGCTTCGTATGGTAGACAAATTTTTTAAAGAGAATGTTACCGAAGAAAAACTGTGGGAAGAGAAACATTATAAATGGTTGTATATTGATTTGATGGTTTTTGTAAATACATGTATCTATCTTCCATCAGATAAAACAGAGGAAATGATTCAGATTCTCAGGGATTATATAAATGAGGCGATCCCTCTTGAAACAATAGATAAGCTTCCAGTAGTCTATCGTGAGAAATATCGTTGTATTATGAATGATGACGCCAAGAGGTTGGTGCAACTTCGTCAATATGAAGTGGATAATTATAAAAATATAAAAATAACAGAGAAGAAGGGTAAATATATAGGTCATTTTCCGAAGGATCTGATTCCAAAGGAGGATGCTGATATGGAATCAGCAATAAAAAAATGGAGATTGACCCACTTAATTGAAGATATTACCTGGAAAGATGATAAATGTATCATTGAAGGTTATATTTTTATTATGGGGCTGTCAGTTCCAAGACCAAATGTGCGAAAGCTCAATGCATATTTATTTAGAACGGATACAGGGGAGAAAATACCGCTTCAGACAGAAAGTATTGAATCAGCTTATGCAAATAAGAAGTTTGGATTTAGGATTGACAACGAGACCAAACAGTTTTATCTGAAGAACTATAAAGGTGCAGGGTATAGAATTACCATTGATGTAAAGAAAGATATTTTAGAGAAAAACATCGAGGGTGAATACTTTATCTTAATGACATATGAACGGGATCAATGGAAAAAAGAATTGATTCTGCGTGGAATCATGAAATCACTTCGTAAGAAACTAGACCATAAATCATATTTGAAGGAGCATCTGCATATAGAGTTAAGCACTACTTATCGTTTCGCTTTGAAGTTGAAGATTAGTAAATGTGAAGAACAAATTGAACATCGGGAAATTGTAAATCGTCATTTACAATTTAATCTGACAAAACCATTGGAAAAAATATATTTGTCAAGAGATCCATATGATGCTATAAAGCTTCCCGCTAACATCGATAAGAATATTGTTAAGATTGCTCTTGAGGATATACCAAGAGGAAAAGGATACTTGACCTTTAAAGAGGGGCATCAATATAAGCCAATTCTTAAGGAGAAGAGAGGAAGACAGTTTACTACTTATGGTACAGATCATATATTGGAAGAAATCACAGCAGATAATCGTTATTTTATCTCAAGGGATGTGATAGCGCCGGTTATTAGCAAAGTAAAGCATGATCAGAACTTATTTGAGTTTGTGATTGAAAAGGAATTATTAGATTCCGATTATATTCCTATAGCAGCTAAGCTGTATGTTGAAGACCAGAAAGTAGAAGAGCAGATACTGTTAGGAGAAGGGAAGGTCATTAAAGAGGGGAATAAAATTTTTGTGACAATTGTAGTAGATTTGAGTAAAGAGGTGATTACAAAAAATCTTTACTCAAAAAAAAGACAGGTGTTCATTTCATATAGATATGAAGATCAGACATTGACTTTCCCGGTAAAAAAGAAAACAATTGCTTTGGATGAAAAGTATTATACAAAGACAAGGCGATATCGTTTTGTTCTGGATTCAGAAGATGACTGTTTATATTTCAATACGCTGCGGTTAGAAGGCTTTTTTACAAGGAGTAAAAAGAAACGAGATTTCACGAATCGTTTTATTTATCCATTGCTTAGAAGACTCCCTATTAAAAGAAAATGGATTGTTTTTGAGTCTATGTGGGGAAGCAAATTTAGCTGTAATCCACGCTATTTGTATGAATACATTGACAAGTATCATCCTGATTATAAGTGTATATGGGTATTAAAAGATGAATGTACTCCTATTACTGGAAATGGAATAAGAGTAAGACGTCTGTCGTTTAAATATCTTTACTATATGGCAAGAGCAAAATATTTTGTGAATAATGTCAATTTTCATGATGCTTTTATAAAACGGAAAAACCAGGTCGAGGTGCAGACGATGCATGGAACCCCACTTAAAACAATTGGTCTTGATGTACCAGGGGATTTTCCGACGAAAAAAAGTGAACAGAAATATATTAAGAAATGTAAGAGATGGGACTATCTGATTGTACAAAGTAAATTTGTGGCAGATTTAGCGCCTTCGGCATTTCATTTTGATAAAACCATTATGGAAACGGGTTATCCAAGGACAGATATTTTGTATCAGTCTAACAATGAACCGGAAATGAACAGAATTAAAAAGCAACTGGGATTACCGACTGATAAGAAGGTCATAATGTATGCTCCAACCTGGAGAGTGAAGAACCGGTTTGAGCTGATGCTTGATCTGGAGAAAATGAAAGAACGTTTTTCGGATGATTATATACTGCTCCTCAGACTTCATCATTTTTCAGCCAAAGGCTGGAGTGGAGCAGCTCAAGACGGGTTTGTTTACGATCTGACCAATTATCAGTCGATTGAAGACTTATATATTATCACAGATATTTTAATTACAGATTATTCGTCCGTAATGTTTGATTATGCCGTTCTGAATCGGCCAATGATATTCTTTACGTATGATTTGGATGAATACAGGGACAAACTTCGTGGGTTTAATATTGACATTGAAAAAGAAGCGCCAGGACCATTATTATTTACTTCTGACGAGGTGCTGAACGCAATAGAACATCTCGATGAGGCAATGGATGAAGCGAGGGATCGGATTGACGCATTTCATAAACATTATATTGAATATGAGTGTGGTAATTCATCAGAGAAAGTATTTAAAATGATGCTTGGCAACTAGCAGCAATATGGGGAGGGTGTAAATGACCAAATCCATTGGAAAGAAATCATGCTTACTGGCATTTTTTATGGTCACGGTCTTATGTGTCAGCGCGCTTAAGATACACAGCAATGAGGTCGATGTACAGGCAAAAAAGAAGACTTATGCGATGACGGCAAAGTCAAAACCGATTAGTAAAAGATATTTGAAATCAAAGCTGTATACCAAAAAAACAAGGACATATTTTGCTCTGAGGGACCGTCTGGAACGTTTGGAAAAATCAAAAGGCGGAACAATTATTTTGAAAAAAGGGACATATTCTTTGACCAATGCAGTATATGTTCCGTCGAATGTTACGATTATTTTTAAAAACGGAGTAAAGTTTACGAAAGGGAAGTCTACGGGGGTTAAAGGATGGAAGGCCTCCAGTTCTATGTTTCAGCTCATTAAACCAAGTAAAAGCAAGAAAAAACGTGTCTACGGAAAATACAATGGAATGAAAAATATCACCTTTAGAGGGGAAGGAAATGCTGTCATTGATATGAAGTATTTTAATAAAGGGATTTCTATTATTACCGGACACAATAAAAACGTTACTATAACTGGTCTGACTTTTAAAAATATAAAAAGCGGACATTTTATTGAGATGGATGCAACAAAGAATGCAAAGATTACTGACTGTAAATTTTATAATGGAAAAGGTAATGCGAAAAAGGAAGCGATTAATTTAGATACTCCGGACAAAACGACCAGAGGCTATTCCCAGGAATGGAGCAAATTTGATAAAACACCGAATTATAAAGTAAATATCGAAAATTGTGAGTTTTCTAATTTGGGACGTTCCATTGGAACGCATCAGTATAGCGGAGGAAAGTATCACACATACGTAACGATTAAGAATTGTTCGATAAAAAAAATGAAAGAAGATGCTGTTCGGATGATGAATTGGAAGTATCCGGTTTTTATCAATAATTCTATTGATCATGTGGTATATAGCGGGAGAAATGGAATTATTGGTTCCGGTCTGATCTATCCGACAATTAAGAATAATACTTTTAAAAATATTAAGGGAAAAGCGATGCTTTTGGCGCCTTGGAAAAACAGTGGAGGCGGCAGTCAGTATGCTATTACCTATAATAAGTTTTCTAATAAGAATCTAATCGATTTAGGAGACAATGTTGGAGTTAACGTAAAAGAAAACTATGTAAAGATTGCATGGAAATATCAAGCATATGCAACTAAAAAATGTAAAGTTATATATTTGAAAGAAAATTAAGCAAGAAGCAGTTAAATGTCAGGAAGAGATTCCTGGCATTTGTTTTTGAAGAATTTAATCCATGAAAGATATTTTAAAAAACCAAATTAACTGCTATAATAAAAAGGATATATTGGCGAATGCTGAGGGCAATGGAGGAGAAAATGACATTAAAAAAGATGCACTTATTTCTTGCAGCAGAATTGTTGCTGATTTCTTTATATGCGGTTATGATTCCTGAGAGGCCTGTTCAGGCAGCGCAAAAGAAGACGATATTTATTATGGGGGATTCCAAATCTCGTTATTATTCTGACGAAGAAAGACCAAGAGATGGATGGGGACAAGAATTGGTTCATTATTTAAAAGGCGGGAAAGGTTCAACTGCAGAGTTTCCAAAAGAATACAGCGGTTATAGTGGCGTTGTCCGCCACAGACTTCAGAATTTAAATATCGAAAACTGGGGGCAAAGTTATGCCAGTGTTAAAACATTTCTTGACAGCGGAAGATTCTCGGGGATGCTTCAGCAGGTGAATAAAAATGATTATGTTATCATAGCTTTAGGCCATAATGATGCCAGACGTGAATATGCATCTCTCGGCAAATATAAGAAAAACTTAACATACTGTATAAAAATGATTCAGAAGAAAGGTGCAGAAGTGATTTTGGTTACAACACCGCCAAGGAATTTTACAAACGCGAAAAAAATAAGGATTAATGCAAAAGATTATTATTTGGCTACCAGAAAAATTGCAAAAAATTTTGGACTAAGCTGTATTGATTTAAATAAGAAATGTGTAGAGTATTTTAATTTTCGCGGCAAAAAGATTTGTAATGCTTGGTATA
Organism: Anaerostipes sp. AF04-45; assembly: GCF_003461725.1. NCBI lineage: Bacteria > Bacillati > Bacillota > Clostridia > Lachnospirales > Lachnospiraceae > Anaerostipes > Anaerostipes sp. AF04-45. Next base: position 54,381 of record NZ_QTXQ01000013.1, on the reverse strand, counting down.
TAAAATATAAGCCAGGGCAACATGCTGTGTATCCTAATGGAATTGATGATTCTACACATTTTAATCAGAAAGGTGCCAGGATTTTGGCAAAAATAGTAGCTGTGAGTATTCAGAATGACAGCAAACAAAAATTTTTGTCAAGTCAGTTTTCGATTCATACGAAAAAGTTATATAAAACATACTCAAAAGCTAAAAAATACAAGAAGAAAAATTATACGAAACGGACTTGGAAGAAATTTATCAAAGAGCGGAATAAAGCATGGAAGGTTTTGTATTCACCTGAGTCTGCGGACCAGCAGTGTAAAAGAACAGAAAAATCACTTAAAAAAGCGATGAAAGGTTTAAAAAAACATGGGTAAAATGAGTAAGATTATTCGATTTGTAAAAAGATTGTTTCCTAAAACTCCAAAAATGAAGTTTATGTATGCATGGTATTACAAACATGCAGCAGTTAAAGAACATCAGGCTCTTTTTGAGTCATTTCATGGAAAAGACGTTTCAGATTCACCGCTAGCGATTTTGCAGGATTTTTTAAAAATGCCGGAATCACAAAAATTCACAATATACTTTGCTACAAATGACATGCAGCGAGATCAAGAGTTTATTAATTCTATCGGATTAAAAGTAAAACTTGTAGATATCAGTACTTTTAAATATACAAAAGTACTTGCGACATCAAAGTATTTGATTAATAACAGTTCATTTCCGGCATACTTTATTCGCAGGCCGCAGCAGATATATCTGCAGACCTGGCATGGCACCCCTTTGAAGACATTGGGTAAAAAAATGAAATATGGAATTGAATCAATGTATAATGTACAGCATAATTTTTTGCATGCCAATTATATTATGTTTCCAAATGAGTTCACAAAAAAAGCTATTATGGAGGATTATAATTTAGAATCCCTGTACACCGGGAAAGTGATCATGAATGGGTATCCAAGAAACAGCATCTTCATGAACAAAGAGAAAGCAGAAGAAGTACGTGAAAAGCTTGGAAATGATCAATATACCACTCTTGCCTATATGCCTACCTGGAGAGGAAAAAGCAATCATGATGTAGATACAGCGCAATACAGTAAAGAAGTCAATAAATTATTAACATATTTAGATGATAATTTAAAATCTCATCAAAAGCTGTATGTGAATTTTCATCCAATGGTGCAAAAGTTTATAAAATTGGATGATTATAAACATATTTATTCTTTTCCACAGGGGGTTGATAAGTATGAATTTTTGAACAGTGTGGATGCATTAATTACAGATTATTCCAGTGTTTTTTTCGACTATTCTATTACAAGAAAACCCGTTATATTATATATGTATGATTATGATGAATATATGCACGACCGGGGAATGTATTTTGATATAAAAGAATTGCCGTTTCGGAAAATATATGATGCACAGACTCTGTTGAATTGTATCGTAAAGGAAGAATTTCGAAATGACAGCTATGATCACGATGATGAATATATTCAGAAGTATATTCAATATGATTCAGCTGATGCAAGTCGCAAGATGGCAGAATTGGTATTCCGTGAAAGTGATTGTGGGATGCCGGTAGTCAATTATTGTAATAATTTGGAGAAAAAGAGGAATATACTGTATTATCCGGAAATAAAAAAGCCAGAAGCTATTGATACCATTGCAAAAATTGTTGATAAAAATAAAGATGTCGTGATTTTTGAAAAAAGATTTTTTAATCCGGAACTGAGCAGTTATCTGCACGATAACTACCGGGATGATTTTGATTTTATTTTTATCACAAGAACTCTGCCAAGAACTTATTTTGAGGAGCTCGTTCGGAAAAAAAGCAAAAAAATCAGCGACAAACTGCATCTAAGAGAAGTAAAACGTTGTTTTGCAGAGCTGAATGTTGATCCGAAGTTTAAGAAAAATTATTATCATGGAGAAGCAGGAGAAACCTATCATCTGGGAAAAACAAAGAATCTTGCTGCAACGATGTTTGTAGAGAGTGATGGTCTTCATATTGATTTTGCCAATGCAAAACAGAAAAAGATTACGAAACTTCTTGTGGTGAATTTTCATGAGAAGATTATATGGACAAGACAGCTCACAGAACAAGAAAAAGAGAGTAATCAGGTTATAGAAAATTTTTATGAAATCATGAACTCACAACTTGTAGCAGAAAAGGCGAGGTATCTTTTAATGCTGGAAGTAGAGGAGGCTGGGAAAAAAGTTCCGTATTATCTAAAAGATCAAACTGATTATAAAAAAAGGATGGGGGAGTTTGGGGAGCTTGATAAGCAGTCAATTTATCTTGAGGCAATACCGTATCAGCATGTGTTTTATAGAAATTGCGATGAGCCGGCTGAAGGAGGAGTCATACCCTATGTGAACTCAGAAACAGGTCGTTTTGCATTGTTTTTTGCAACGAAGCAGCAGCAGTTAAGAAATACCATTCGTGGCCGTGTTATGAAGTTAAGACTGCACAATTCACTGGTGAAAATGACACTGAAGTTTAAAAAACAGAAGAGTGCCAAAATAAAGGATGTTATTTTCTCTTACCGCAATCCAGTAGAAGACTTAAAATATTCGTTTGATTATCAGGTGAGAGAGAAAAATGGATTTTGGTTTATTGATGCAGAAATAGATGTATCCAAGATACAAATGGAAGAGTTGTTTTGGGATGTTTTTTTAGTATTAGAAAAAGATGGTATTGAGTTAAATCTTTGGGCATATTTAAGCAGAATCCGGCGGCTTAGCTTTCTACTGTTAAATTACCAGGCATTTGCGGATAAAAATCATATTTGTTTTCCATATTCTACAATTACGTGCAAGTTGGCATTTACCTATAGAGAAGTGACAGAGTTTGACGGAATGAATACAAGACTGAAGGAATTGTTTGCTTTTGGAATATATATTTTATTTTATCCTTATTGGAAGAGAAAACGAATTTGGCTTGTTTTTGAAAAGTTTTGTTCAATGGCGCAGGACAATGGATATTACTTTTTTAAATACTGTATGGATAAACTGCCGGAAAGCCGCAGACATATGTACTTCATTTTAAGTAAAGACTCAGCTGATTTTAAAAAACTTAAGGATTATGGAGAAAATGTATTGCCTTTTATGAGCTTAAAACATATATTATATAGTTTAGCGGCGAATCTCTATATTGCTTCTGATTCTAAGAAACATCTTTATACGTGGAGAACAAAACCAAGTATTATTGCCAACAGGATTTCCAAGCATGATATTCTGTTTCTGCAGCATGGGGTCACTGCATTAAAGCGAGTAGATCATATTTTCGGACGAAAAGGCTCCAGTGCTATGACTTACTTTACAACGACATCTAAGTTTGAACAAAAAATTATTACAGAGAATTTTGGTTATGCTGCAGAGGATGCTCCGATTCTTGGATTTACCCGGTGGGATGTACTGGAAGATAAATCGAATGCAGAGGAAAAAATCATTCTTGCCATGCCAACATGGCGTGCATGGCTGGAGGAGCGCAGTGCAGAAGAATTCAAAAAAAGCGATTATTATTTTAATTATATGAAGCTTCTTCAAAGTGAAAAACTAGCGCGGTTATTGAAAGAAAATAATGTTAATTTGATTTTTTATATACATCCTAAATTTAAAGATTACCTTGGGGAATTTAATGTCAGTGGTGATCATATTGAACTGATTCCGTTTGGAAGCAGGCCGCTAAATGAAATCATGATGAAATGTTCTATGCTGATTACGGATTATTCCAGTGTGTGCTGGGATGTATATTACATGAGGAAACCGGTTTTATTCTATCAGTTTGATTATGATATGTATATGCAGGCACACGGCAGTTATATTGATATGGAGCATGATTTATTTGGTGAGCGATATGTCGAATATACTGAACTGATAAACGGTATCGAGGCTTATATCCGCAAGGATTTTGAAATTAAAGAAAAGGATGCAGAAAATATTGATTACTATTTTGAATACCGGGATGCGCATAACAGTAAGAGAACGTATGACTATATTATAGGGAAAGGTTACTAGAAAAAGGAAAGCACCATGGAAAAGAAAAAGCGAATTAAATATATTGATCTTGCCAAAGCCTTAGGCATTTTGATGGTTACATGGGGACATATTACGAAGCTTGGGAATCCTGTAGATACATGGGGAGCTTCATTTAAGATTCCGATTTTTTTTATAACGGCTGGTTATTTGGTCTGTTACACTAACTCTTATGAGGAATTGACTTTGAAAAGATATGTCTGGAAGTTATTTAAGTCATTATTAATCCCGTATTTTGTGTTCAGCACTGCCTCTATCGGATTTCGTTTTGCATCCATGGTTATGAAGCATGCAGTTGATATGGCATCCATTAAATCTTATCTTTATGCAACCGTAAGCTTTAGAGGTGCGTTTGCTTTATGGTTTCTGCCAGTTTTAATGCTTGGAGAGATTTTATTTTTCTGTGTAATGAAGTATCTGCCTAAGTGGATGCGTATCTTTATGTTAATACTGCCGTTAGTTTTTACATGGAAGTTTACAGAACTGTTTGGACAGTGGAAAGTTTCCATGGATCCACTGATGTTTGAAAGAATATCTTTTCTGACATTGACCATAGCAAGATCGGTGGTTGCTGTATGGTTTCTGTATATGGGTTATTTAGGATGCCGGTTGTGGCAGAAAACTAAAAATTGTTATTTTCGATTTGGAGTCGGAATCTTGTTCAGTGGTCTGAATATTGTAACATCCCAAATAAATCCAGGTGTAGATTTTAATAATATGGCTATAGGCATCCATCCGTGGCTTTTCTTTGTAAATGCAGTGATCGCCTCTTTTGGAATTTTATTAGTGTTTGAATTCCTTGAACAATATTTGAACTTTACGGTTCTGAATTTTCTTGGAAAAAATTCACTGATTTTAATGGTGACGCAAAGACCTTTCTATATTATCTCTACAGCGGCGGCAGGATGGAAAATAATTTCCGGGATGCCAGGAGTTTTAGCATGGAGATACTATATTGACTGCCTGGGAATTCTAGCTATTGTCTTAATTATTGAATACTCCATAATTACGTTTATCAATAAGAAGGCTGGTTTTGTCATAGGAAAGTTTTAAGAAGCGGGGAGTGTATAATGCCGTTGTCCAAATGTGTTATTGAATATTTAGGCATTCAATAGTATAATAGTCGAAGAATGTTCAAAAAATGGAGAATAAAAAGTGAAAACATACATTGAGAATTTTAAAAAGTACAGATTCCTGTTGTGGGAATTAGTAAAGAAAGGCGTCAAATTGAAATACCGGCGTTCATACCTTGGAATTTTATGGACGCTATTGGAGCCGTTATTGACAATGATCGTATTGACGATTGTGTTTGGATCTATGTTTGGAAATCCGGATCCAACGTTCCCGGTTTATATTTTGACGGGGCGGTTATTATACAGCTTTTTTTCTTCTGCTACCAGTGGTGCGATGAAATCCATACGCGGCAATGCGGGAATGATTAAAAAAGTGTATGTCCCAAAGTATATTTATCCATTGTCCAGTGTTTTGTTCAATTATATTATTTTTATGCTCTCACTTGTTGTATTGGTAGTTGTTGCAATTGTATTAAAAGTGTATCCAACCATATATTTAGTTCAAGCTCTAATTCCGCTTGCATTAATACTAATTACCGCATTTGGTGTCGGCATGATTTTATCGACAATGGCAGTGTTTTTCCGGGATTTGGAATATCTTTGGACCGTGGCACTTATGCTGATCATGTATTCTTCTGCAATTTTTTATCCAGCTGAAAGACTGTTGAATAAGCCTGGAATTTATGGGTATGTCCTGAAGGCAAATCCATTATATCTTTTGATTCATAATTTTAGACAAGCAGTATATGGGCGGCCGATGAATATGAAATTTTTGGCGGTATCTGCGATATTTGCCGTTGTATCTGTGGTTGTAGGACTTATATTCTTTTATAAGAAGCAGGATGAGTTTATTTTGCATATCTAGGGGGCTGCTATGGCAAAAAAGGAAGTTTTGAGAGTCGAACACGTTGGCATGAAATTTAATTTGAGTCAGGAAAAGGTCGATGATCTGAAAGATTATATAATAAAATTAATAAAAGGCCAATTAAAATATAATGAATTTTGGGCATTGAAGGATATAAATTTTACGTTGAGGAAAGGCGACCGTTTAGGGATTTTGGGACTAAATGGAGCAGGGAAGAGTACATTGCTGAAAGTGATTGCAGGCGTTCTTAAACCCAGTGAAGGCAGCGTGGCTACAAAAGGTAAGATTGCTCCATTATTGGAATTGGGAGCTGGATTTGACCAGCAGTATACCGGACGGGAAAATATATATTTGTATGGTGCAGTTCTCGGCTTTTCAAAGAAATTTTTAGACGAAAAGTTTGATGAAATTGTAGAATTTTCTGAATTGGGAAGATTTATTGATGTACCGGTAAAAAATTATTCTTCCGGAATGAAATCAAGACTGGGATTTTCGGTTGCAACTTTGGTAGAACCGGATATTCTTATCTTAGACGAGGTCTTATCAGTAGGAGATGCTAAGTTTCGAAGAAAAAGCGAAGCAAAGATTATGAGTATGTTTGACAAAGGAGTGACGGTACTGTTTGTATCGCATTCTCTGGAGCAGGTAAAACGTCTTTGCAATAAGGCAATTTTGTTGGAAAAAGGACAGATTATTTCAAGTGGAAGCATAGAAGAAGTTAGTACAGTATATGAGGAAAAAACCAAGTAAATACTGGGAGGTATCTAATGAAGAAAGTCATTACTTATGGAACGTTTGATTTACTGCATGCAGGTCATATTAATTTGTTAAGAAGGGCAAAAGAACTTGGAGACTACTTGATCGTAGTTGTCTCTACTGATGAATTTAACTGGAATGAAAAACGTAAAAAGTGTTATTTTAGTTATGAGGAACGCAAAAAATTGGTAGAGGCTGTCCGCTATGTCGATTTGGTTATTCCAGAGAATAATTGGGAACAGAAGGTTTCTGATGTTCAGGAGTATCACGTGGATACATTCGTTATGGGAGATGATTGGGTAGGAAAGTTCGATTTTTTAAAAGAGTATTGTGATGTGGTATATTTGCCTAGGACAGAAGGCATTTCCACAACAAAGATAAAGCAGGATCTTGGACTGGTTGGAAAGCAGAAGGAAGAAGATTAAAGTTAGGAGGAAATGTTATGAGTGTACAGAAGGTTCGGAAAGCTGTAATCCCGGCGGCAGGCCTTGGAACAAGATTTTTACCTGCAACTAAGGCAATGCCCAAAGAGATGCTGCCTATTGTAGATACCCCTACAGTACAGTACATTGTTGAAGAGGCTGTAGAAAGCGGAATAGAAGAGATTCTTGTAATCACAAATTCAAATAAACACTGTATGGAAAACCACTTCGATAAGGATTATGAATTAGAAGCACGATTAACAGAATCCGGGAAAACTGCTCAGGTAAAGATGATCAATGATATTGCCAATTTGGCAAATATTTATTATGTACGTCAGAAAGAGCCGAAAGGGCTGGGACATGCTGTACTGTGTGCGAAGTCTTTTATTGGAAATGAGCCTTTTGCCGTACTTTTAGGGGATGATGTTGTTGTAAATAAAGGAGGTAAACCGGCATTAAAACAGCTGATCAATGCTTATGAGAGACATAAGGCTTCTGTTGTCGGAGTTCAGACAGTACCAAAAGATCAAGTGAACAAATATGGAATTGTGGCTCCAAATAAGAATGTGGCGGCAGATGGAAGAGCAGTTAAGCTTGATAATTTAATAGAAAAGCCAAATAAAGAAGAGGCACCGAGCCGGATGGCTGTATTGGGCCGTTATGTGCTGACTCCGGAAATTTTTGAATTATTGGAGGATCAGGGTGCCGGTGCAGGTGGAGAAATACAATTGACGGATGCTATTTGCCGTTTGATCGATACACAGGCAGTATATGCTTATGATTTTGAAGGTATCCGTTATGATGTTGGAGATAAATTTGGTTTTATTAAAGCAACGATTGATTTTGCGCTGGACCGTCCGGAATTAAGAGGTCAGGTAATGGAATATATCCAGTCAATAGCGAAATCAAAATAAGGAAAATGATAAACAGAGATAAAATTTAAGAGGAATTTCATCAATTTATAATTGGAGAAATTCTTCTTTTGTTTATGACGCGATAACGCGAAAGGATATAGAGTTATGCTAAATTTTGAGATTCAATGTGTATTTGCGGGAAAGGAGAAAAAGAAGAAGTTAACGGCAGTAATTAAAATTGTCATTGCAGTTCTGTTATTCGGATATTTTATATCTGTGAAAAAACTGTACGCTGTAGAAAATGATTTTTTTATGAAGCGATTTGTATTAGCAAGCTGTGCATTTGCAGTTCTTATCTTTCTTTCTGTCTTTAAGATTAAATTAGAGGAAAAAATCGATCATATATTCAGTGTTATTTTAGCAGCTGTCTCACCTATCTATGCATGGATTGTATCTGAATGGATTGTGAATGAAGCAAAATGTGCGGTTGCACCTACGGATATTTTTCATAAAGAGCCTCTATGGATTGCAATTAGTCTTGGATCAGTTGTACTGGTGTATCTTTTGCTGCTGTTTATTACAAATCGTATAGCAGCAGCGAGTCTGATTACGAGTATGTTGAGTATAGCATTGGGTTTTGCAGTTTTTATTGTGTATGAGCTGCGGGGAATCCCGATGATGGCTCCGGATATGTTGACTATAAAGACTGCAACCAGCGTTATGAATGATTATACGATACAATTATCCTATCTGCAGCTGATGGCAATTTTTGCTGCAGTCGGCTTATTTTATTTAATTCTCCAATTAGAACATAATAAAGTTTTTAAAACAGTCTCATTGCGTGCTGCTGCATTAACAATGACGATCATCTGCAGTGCGGTATTTGTTAATAAAATGGTGTATACGGATTTCATGGAAAAGAATAAGATAAATATCCGAATGTTCCGACCAATGGAAAGTTACCAGAAATATGGGGCGGCAGCGACATTTATTAGAAGTATTGGATACTGCATCGTGGATGAGCCGGAAGGCTACAGTGTTGCGAAAGTAAGAGAAATAATTTCAAAATATGAGAATGAAACAGAGAAGCAGAAAAAGAAACCGAAGACACCGAATATCATTACCATTGTAAATGAAACATTTGCTGATATTAAAGTTTTAGGAGACTTTAAGACAAATCAGGATTATATGCCATATTACCGCAGTTTGGTCAAAGGAGAGGACTGTGTATATGGATACACATATGCGTCTATTGTGGGAGGCCAGACAGCAAATACAGAATTTGAACTGCTGACAGGAGATACTCTTGGATTTTTGCCGCAGGGAACAACTGCGTTCCAGCTATATATCCATGGAGATACCCCGTCTTTAGTAAGTAATTTAAAATTGAATGGGTATACAGGGAATCAGGCGCTTCATCCTTTTAACCCATACAATTATAATCGGCCCACAGTATATAAATATTTAGGGTTTAGCGATTTTTTATCTAAATTTGATTTTCCGGAAAATGTGGAAAGAGTGCGGGAGTATATATCTGATAAAGCTGATATAGACAGAGTAATTTCAGAATATGAGAAATCACGTAAAAAAAGCGATGCCCCGTTTTTTATGTATAATATGACGATTCAGAATCACAGTCCGTATGATCAGGATTGGGATAATTTTAAACAGCCTATACAGATTGAAAAAAGCAAATATGATGACCAGGCAAACCGTTATCTGAATTTGATTAAATATTCTGATGACAGTTTAAAGCAGATTGTGGAATACTTTAAACGGGAAAAAGAACCAACCGTAGTTTTATTCCTGGGAGATCATCAGCCAAGACTGAAGGATAGTTTTCTAAATAAAATTACGAATGGAGAATATGAAAAGTGGTCTAGTGAGGATATGATGAAACGTTACCAGGTACCTTTTGTTATTTGGGCCAACTATGATATTGATAAACAATATATAAAAAAATCCAGTATGAATTATATACAAAGTATTATGTTAGATGCAGCTGGGGCAGAAATGACTGGTTATCAGAAATTTTTAAATAAAATTCGAGAACAAGTTCCAACAATTACGTCGAACGGATATTGGGGAGCAAATGGGAAGTTTTATCAGATTAAAGATAAGAATTCGCCGTATTATGATATAATAAATGAGTATCGTATTCTTCAGTACAATATGCTGTTTGATACAAAAAATCGTGTAAATTCGTTTTTTGAATTAAGAAAATAGAAAGAAGAAGGTATTTTTGTGAAACAATTTATTAAAGAGCTGACGATACAGATATATAAAGTTTTGACCTATTTGGTTCCTGTAGTCAAAAGGATAATTATCTTTCAGAGCAGCAATGGAAGAAATTATACAGGGAACCCAAGATATATTTATGAGGAAATGGTTCGGCAGGGACTGGATCAAGAATATCACTGCATTTGGTTTTTCTTTGATACAGATATAGAGGTTCCAGGAAAATGTAAAAAAATTCGCAATAACTATTTCCTATATTTCTGGTATTTAATGCGTGCAGGCGTTTGGGTATTTGATAGTCGGCAGCCATTGTATTTCCGGAAGAAAAAGAAAGTAGACTATATTCAGACATGGCATGGGACACCATTAAAAAAACTGGCCTTAGATATGAATAAGATGGATATGGGTGGCAATACAGATATTAAAGATTATCATGAGAAGTTTCGAAAAACCTGCGCTGACTGGGATTATCTTATTTCTCAGAATGCTTTTTCCACAGAAATATTCAAATCCTGTTTTGCTTTTACGGACAGGCCGATTTTGCAGATAGGATATCCCCGAAATGATATCTTAATCCGTGATAATAATAAGGAAGAAATTAATAAGTATAAAAAATTATTGGGACTGCCGTTGGATAAGAAGATTATTTTATATGCGCCTACTTGGAGGGATAATGAATACTTAGGAGAGGGGAAATATAAATTTGCCTCAAAGTTAGATTTTGATCTGGCCAGGGAACAGCTATCAGATGATTATATTTTTATTGTAAAATATCATTACTTAGTTTCTGATAAAATAGACTGGAGACCCTATAAAGGATTTGTTTATACATTTGATGAAACAAAGGATATAGCATGGCTGTATTTAGTTTCTGATATGTTAATAACAGATTATTCTTCTGTAATGTTTGATTACAGTTTATTGAAACGGCCAATGTTTTTCTTTGCCTATGATTTAGAAGATTATAGAGAAAATCTTCGTGGTTTTTATTTTGATTTTGCGAAGGAAGCACCTGGACCGATATCAAAGGACACAAAACAATTAATTGAGGATATCAAGGAGTATGATACTTCTCTTTGGACGGAAAAGAATGAAGCATATCGTCAAAAGTTCAACCATATAGATGATGGACACGCTTCCGAAAAAATTGTGGAATTAATTCAGAAAAATGGACGATAGCTTGTGTTTGCTCAAATAAAAGGAGGGTAGGGCTATGGTTACAATTCTATTAGCAACATATAATGGAGAGGATTATTTGAAGGCTCAATTAGAATCCATTGCTTCCCAGACATATGGAAACTGGAGGCTTGTCACAGGAGACGACGGGTCCTGTGACGGGACTCTGGGCATCTTGGAGGATTTTAGAACACGCTATCCGGATCAGGTAAAAATCATAAAGAATGAGCCTGCCACAGGAAGTGCCAGGAACAATTTTATCAATCTTCTGAGAAATGCACACGGACCGTATTTTATGTTCTGTGACCAGGATGATGTGTGGAAACGGGATAAAATTTATGAGACGATGAAGAAGATGGAGGCCATGGAGGAACGGTATGGGAAAGATACACCGATCCTCGTACACACGGATCTTTCAGTGGTAGACGAAAATCTGGAGATGATCGCAGAATCCTTCTTCCAGTATGCAAACCTGCCCAAAAGAATTGCATTAAATCAGCTGATTGTACAGAATTCTGTGACCGGATGCACGGCAATGATCAACCGGGCACTTCAGAAGTATTTCCTGCAGCCGCTTCCTATGGGTAAAATACTGATGCACGATTACTGGGCGGCTCTTGTCGCCAAGATTTTCGGAAGGATTGGTTTTGTCAATGAACCGACCATGTATTACAGGCAGCATGGAAATAATTCCGTGGGAGCGAAGAATTCAAAGAATCCCGTGTTTTTGATGCAGAGGCTCAAGGAGGGCAAAGAGTCCTACCGGAAGCAGATGATCAAATCTATGGAACAGATCCAGGGATTTGTAGAAACCTATGGGGAAGAGATCGAAGGCCTGGATGAATATAATCTTTTGAAAACTTATGGGAATCTATACTATAAAGGCAAGATGCGCAGACTTTTCTTTTACCGGAATCATCAGGTTCTGAAGGAAGGAAATATCCGTAAGCTGATGCAGTGGTTGTGGGGTTAGGGTGAGATGAAAAGTGGTATGAAGCTTATACTGAAATATATTGTGATGTACTTGTCGTGTCTCTGGCCCAGGAGCAGAAAGGTTTGGGTATTCGGCGCATGGCTCGGACAGCAGTTTGCCGACAATCCTAAATATCTGTTTATTGAGGCAAATCAGATGGACGGAATCCGGCCGGTCTGGATCACGAAAAATCCACGTGTTGTCAGGGAAGTGAGAGAGTTAGGTTATGAGGCTTACCTGTTTTCTGAACGGAAGGGGATTCTCTGTCAGCTCAGGGCGAAATATGCGGTGATGTGCAATGGAATCAGTGATCTGAATCATGCATTTCTCGGAAGAGCCGTATTTTTGAATGTCTGGCATGGAGTTCCGCTTAAGAAGATTGGATATGATGATACCAAGGGAAAAGACTGGGACAGCAGGGGACAGAAGATCCGGCGTAAGATTCAGCAGTTTCCTCTGGGAAGAGAGTATGTGGTGGCTACGAGCCGGACTTTTTCCGAGATTTATAAGAGTGCGTTCCGCCGTCCGGCGGAGCAGATCCTTACTTATGGACAGCCCAGGAATGATTTTTTCTACGACGATAAACATCTTTTTCCGGTGAATGAAAAACTGAGGAAGCGGCTTGAAGGTCAAAACGTGATTCTGTACGCACCTACACACCGGCAGGAAGGAAAGATTCCGTTTCCTTTAAGGGAGCATTTTGATTTAAAAAAGCTGGATGAATTCTGCCGGGATCATCAGATCCTGTTTATCATTCGCAGACATTTTTATCATATTCATGAGGAGGCAGATCTTTCGGATTATTCCAATATTGTGGATATGACAAAGGATTCGCTGGATATTCAGGAGCTGCTGATAGAAACGGATATACTGATCACCGATTACTCCAGCACATATATTGACTATCTGCTGCTGGACCGCCCGGTTATTTTCTATGATTTTGATTATGACAGCTATATTGAAAAGGACAGGGAGATGTATTTTCCTTATGATGAAGTGACACCGGGGATCAAGGCCGGGACCTTCGATGAATTAATGGAAGGCATGCGGCAGATCGTCTCGGGAACTGATGATTTTAAAGCAGACAGAAAAAAAGTCAGGGATCTTTTTTATTGTAAAAGAGGACAGAGAGAAGTGGGCCGGGCGCTTCTTGAAAAGATGCAGTTTTTGTAGATGATACGCAGGCTGAAAATTTCATATGCAGAAAAAGAGACAGCGAAAAGCTGATTCTCCGTAGATGAAACGGAGGATCAGCTTTTTTTCTTTCGCTGTTTAGAGAGTACTGCGCTAATGCATGAAAGTCTTTCCTATCTGATGGGAAATAGTCTGGTTGAGGGGTAAGAAAGGGGCATGGTATTCTTGAGACAAGATAAGAGGAACCATATAGTAAAAAAGGAGGAGAAACATATGAGAGCGGCTGTATATTATGCACCAAATGATTTAAGAATGGAAGACGTGGAAACCCCTGAGCCGGGGCCGGGGGAAATTTTGATGAAGAATATTTCGGCGCTGACATGCGGAACGGACTTGAAGCAGTATAAAAGAGGATATCCGAAATTCAAAGAAGGGCAGAAACTGATCTTTGGACACGAGAGTGCCGGAATTGTCGCCAAAGTAGGGGAGGGAGTAACCGGCTTCAAAGTGGGAGACAGGATCGCACCTCACAATTCTGCTCCGTGCAATAAGTGTTACTACTGTAAGATCGGGGAACACAGCATGTGTGAGGATCTGACCATGGTAAAGAGTGCCTGGGCGGAGTACCGGCTTCTTCCCGCGGCCATCGTGAGAGAGAATGTGTTTCATATTCCGGACCATATTTCCTTCCGTTCTGCTGCGCTACTGGAACCGCTGGGCAGTGCGGTCCATGGAATCACAGATGCAGATATTCAGCTGATGGATACTGTAGTGATCAACGGGGCGGGTCCACTGGGGCTTATGATGACAAAGCTTGCTAAACTCCGGGGCGCTTATGTTATCAGCACAGATAAAAATGCAAAACGCCTTGGGGTGGCCAGGGAACTGGGTGCTGACGTTACTATTGACATTTCTGAAACAGAGGATGTAGTGGAGGCTGTCAAAGGGCTGACTCCTTGCGGAAGAGGTGTTGATATAGCGATCGATGCTACCGGGGTCCCCGAGGTTTGGGAAAAAAATCTTTACATGGTCAGAAAAGCCGGGACTGTCCTTGAATTCGGAGGATGCAGGGGAGGAAGCCGGATCACGGTGGACACGACACTTCTTCATTACTCCCAGCTGACAGTGAAGGGAGTCTACCATACGACACCGAAGCTTGAGGAACAGGCATTCAGACTCATTGAAAGAGGGATTATCAGCGAGGATCTTTTTGTAAATGATACATATCCCCTGGAACAGTGTCTGGATGCGCTGAACTCCCATGCGGGAGGAGAAGTCATCAAAAATGAAATACGCTGTGACTTATAGAGATAAAAAATTGTGAATTCAAGGAGGAAACTATGGAAAAAGAGAGAGAGAAAAGGTCATTCAAGCTGCTATCGAGTGCAGTGACAAGAAGCTGATCCATGGGACTTCGGGAAATGTTTCGATCGCCTGCAGAGAAGAGGGGGTCATGGTGATTACACCCAGCGGGATACCATATGAGGAGATCACACCGGATATGGTGCCGGTGATCGATCTTGCCACAGGGGAATGGACAGAGGGAAAATGCAAACCGTCCACAGAAGCACCGATGCACCGCCTGATTTTTCTGAATAAAGTAAAGATGGAAGCGGTCGTACATACACATTCTCCTTTTGCCACCGCCATGTCGATTCTGGTGGAAGAGCTTCCGGCGGTGGCCGCTGCTTCTGCACCGTATTCTCCGGTGAAAGTGGCACCGTTTGAAATACCGGGGTCGCAGGAGATCGCAGAAGCGGCAGTGAAGGCTATGGGCGACCACAATGTGGTGTGTTTACTGGAAAATCACGGTCTGATCGCTGCGGGAAGAAATGTCTCCCAGGCGATGAGCATTGCAGAATATGTAGAGGAAAATTCACAGATAGCATATTACACCTATGTGGCAGGAAAAATGAAGCCTTTACCGGAATCGGGCTATAAGATCATGCATGACCGGGCAGTAAAGAAGCTTGGATTAGAATAAGAGAGACAATTTATAAAGAGTGGAAAAAAATACCTGAAGGATGAGCGGAACTGAGGTGATAAGATAAAAAAAACAGTAATGAGAGGGTGATAGCAATGATAGGACTGCCGACAAGGCAAAAGAAGATATTAAAAAAGCTAATGTCTTTGGACGGCTGGGTAAAAGGGAAGGAACTTGCTGAGGAGATGGCGGTGACTCCGAGAACCATCCGGGCGGATATTGCAGCAATTAATGTCTGGCTGAAAACCGTGGGCTGTTATATAGAATCTTCCAGACAGGAGGGCTACCGGCTGCGGGGAGAGAGGCAGGGGGAGCTGGAATCTTTGCTGTGGGATGGTATGGATGTGCCTTTGACACCGCAGGAGCGGATGCGTGCCCTTGGGATCAGACTTCTTCAGGCGGATGAAGAGAAACCGGAGGATGTGGATGAGCTGGAGGAAGAAATGTTCGTCAGCCGGACGACCCTGGAAAGCGGGATTTTTAAGATCAAAGCTATGCTGGAGAGCCGCACGACACCAATGTATGTTAAGAGGAACGGGAGAAAGATATGGACTTACGGGGAGGAAGAGACGAGAAGATTTCTTCTGAAGGAACTGATGGTAGACCGGACGGACCCGGATTATCTGATGATTGAGAATTATGACGATTATTTTGGGGCTGACATACCGGAAAAAATGATGAACTGCGTGCTGAATGCACTGGCGGACAATGAAATTTCCATGACAGCGGAGGATATCCTTCATTTGGTTATTTATCTGTCGATTAAACTTACAAGAGTCCATATGGGGTATGAATATAAGAATAAAACAAAAGATATTCTGACATCAGAGGATATCAACTGGACACTTGCGGAGACCATTTCAGGGAAAGTCAGAGAAGAATTCTCCACAGAATTAAATGAGGAAGAACTGGTGGATCTGGCGGTTCAGCTTTCTCTGTTTCGGCTGATCGGAAGTGAAGCAGAGGTCAGGCCGGCGCCGATACCCGAGCAGTCCCACTATGAATTTGTGGTCAATGAACTCTTAAATGACATTAAAAACAAATTTCATCTGGATCTTACGGATGATCAGGAGCTGAAGGCAGGGCTTGTGACCCACATCCGGTATACATTAAAAAGAATCAGGATGGAGCCGGAGAGCACCAATCCGGTGCTGATGCTTTTAAAGACAGAATATCCCTTTGTGTTTGATATGTCTCTGTTTCTATACGAGCGGTTTTACGATGTGTTCGGAGTGAGGCTGAATGAAAATGAACTGGGATATGTGGCCACTTATCTGGGAAGTGCGGTGGAGAGGATGGAGAGAAAAAAATCTCCGAAAGATTTTACGATTGCAGTCGTCACAGGAATGAATTATGGGACAAGCAGGCTTTTGACTACAAGACTGAAGGCGATTTACGGTGACATCTGCAATATTGAAGGTCCTTTCTCTATCTATGCAGTCAATGAGATAGAAAAATTAAAACCTACTTTTCTGATTACCACAGAATCAAAACAGGTACTGAAAAACTTTCAGGTACCGAAAATACAGATTTCGCCTCTGCTGAACGAAAAAGATCAGAGGGAGATCAATAAATGGCTTCTGCAGATGCGTAAAGAATTGATGTATGACCAGCTTCCAAGGAGCATTAAAGATTATTTTCACAGAGAACTGTTTTTTTATAATCTAAAGGCTGAGACGCCGGAAAAAGTTATCCGGACAATGTCAGAACATCTCATAAGGCTTGACTTCGCCGGAGAGGATTTCGCGGAAAAGACGCTGATGAGAGAACAGGTGGCCTCTACAATCTTTGGAAATAAGATTGCTATGCCTCATCCGATCGAAGCATGTGCAAAGAGGACGGTTATCAGCGTGGGCATTCTGAATCAGTCCATTTTATGGGGCAGCGGTCAAGCACAGCTGATCTTTATGCTGGCAGTGAAAAAGGAAGATATGAAGTATTTAAACAGCTTCTTTGACTTGACGGTGCGCCTGGTGGATGATGAGGGTCTGGTAAGGAAGCTGCTGGGTTCCGAAAACCTGGCTCAGTTTAAAGACAGACTTCCGATTTTATAGAGAAAGGAAAGAAAGCATATGAATTTAAAAGAGTTGATTTGTCCGAAGCTGATTCTGTGTGATGTCGATGCAAAGGATTTCCAGGATGCCTTAAGGCAGATGGCAGGACATTTAAAGAAAGAAGGATATGTGGAGGAAGGATATCTGGATATGCTTTTGGAAAGGGAACGGAAATTCCCCACCGGACTTTGTACCAAACCGTTTGCGGTGGCTCTGCCCCATACGGAGCCTGACCACGTGATAAAGCCGTGTATAGCCGTTGCCAAGCTTAGAAGGCCGGTAGAATTTCATGAAATGGTGAATGATCAGAACACAGTCGACGTTCGTTTTATTTTTAACCTGGTACTGCAGAAGACAGAGCAGCAGCTGGAACTGCTGCAGAAGATCATATCAATTTTCTCTGATAAGGAGGCGATGGAACAGCTGGAGAAAGAGCAGGAACCTGAGAAAATAGCAGAAATTTTAGAACATACAAAAATAGGAATAAACACTTAAACATCGAAAGAAGGGAGAAAAATTATGGCAAAAGTATTTAAGGTTTTGTCTGCCTGCGGCAGCGGAATTGCAACTTCCTCTCATGTGGCAACTTCCATCCGGCAGGGGATGGCAGACCGGGGAGTGAATGTTGAAGTCAGGACCTGCGGAGTAAATGAGATGTCGGGATTGATCGACAACGTGAAACCGACCATTATTGTTTCCACCACTTCCTTAGAATCTGTGAGAAATGTGGGTGAGATTAAAGTCATGTCAGGGGTTCCCCTGCTAACTGGTATTGGGAAAAATCAGTTTTTTGATGAAATGGAAGAATATTTAAAAAGTATTTCATAACAAATGAAAAGGAGGATGGAATATGGGCGTTATCAATACGATTTTAGGTCTTGGGGCATCTGTTATTATGCCGATCGTTATCTTTCTTCTGGGAGTGGTCTTCCGGATGAAGGTAAAAAATGCGCTGAGAGCCGGACTTACGGTAGGAATCGGATTTACCGGCATAAGTCTTGCAATCAGCCTGGTAAGCGACAATCTTGGAGGCCTTGTAAAAGCCATGCAGGCAAACTGGGGACTGGCCCTGGATATCACGGATGTAGGATGGCCTGCGGCTTCGGGCATTGCTTTCGGAAGCGGAACCTTTGTGCTGGCATCCATCGTGACATTCCTTATAGTCAATGTGATCTGCCTGGCAATTAAGATCACTCACACGCTGAATGTAGACATCTTCAACTACTGGCACTTTATTCTGATCGGAACTGTATCTTACTTTGTCACAGGAAACTTCATTCTGGGTATTGTCGTAGGTACATTGTTTATGATGGTCAATACGATCTTAGGAGAGAGACAGGAGCAGGTGATCACCGACTTTGCAGGAGAACAGATGGCCGGCCTGACCTTCTCCACACAGGGATTCCCGCTTCAGCTGTTATTCGCCAGAGGTGTGGACTGGGTCATTGATAAGATCCCCGGTTTAAACAAAATTTCTTTTAACCTTGGAAATTTGCCGTCAAGCATCTCTTTTTTCGGCGAACCGATGATTTTGGGATTTCTGCTTGGAGGTATCATGAGCTTTCTCGCAGGATATAAATGGGATGCGGCTCTGGTCGTAGCAGTCGGACTTTCCGCTGCCATGTTCCTGCTTCCGAGGATGGTTTCCATCATGATGGAAGGGCTTGCTCCTCTTACGGATGCGGCCAGAGACTTTATGAACACCAGATTTCCGGGAAGAAAATTCAACATTGCTATGGATTACTGCATGCTTCTCGGGGACAGGGACGTTATCACTATGGGAATCATCACTGTGCCGATCGTGCTTGGACTGGCAATCATTCTTCCGGGAAACAGATTTCTTCCGTTTACAGACCTTACCGCCCTTCCATACTGGATGATCGGTGTTGTCATCGGCACAAAGAGAAACTCTTTCAGGGCCTTGATTGCTGCGGTGCTGACACTTTGCATCGGCCTGTGGATTGCGACAGACCTGGCACCGCTGATCACACAGATGGCTGCCGGCGTAGGATTTAAGTTTGAGGCCGGAACTACCATATCAGGATTTTGTGTAGGACAGGAATGGGTCGGATACATCATACATAAGATTGTTTCCTTCTTCTCCGGAATGTTCTAGACGGAAGACAATACAAGATACCAAAATATTTTCTATATAGTTCGCTGGAAAGGGATTGTCAGGGAGACCGGGCGGTCCCGTTCCTTTAAGGAGAGAAAGGGAGGTTTTGGCATGTTAGTTTCAATGAGGGAATTGCTCGTGAGAGCAAAAGATGGGAAATATGCGGTAGCTGCAGCAAATGTTTTTACGGGGAGAACGGTGGAAGCGTGCTTTGCGGCCGCATCGGAAATGAAGGCTCCGGTGATCATAGCCTGCACGCCTTATGTGCAGATGGAGGAGCTGGCCATGGCGGTACGGATGTATGAGAAAAAATACCCGGAGGTAACGGCAGCCCTGCATCTGGATCACGGGAAAGAGTATGAGGATGTTCAGCGTGCCCTGAGATGCGGTTTTACCTCTGTCATGCTGGATAAATCCACACTTCCCTATGGAGAGAATGTAAAAGCAGTGAAAGAGGCTGTGCGGGCGGCTCACGCAGTCGGTGTTACGGTGGAGGCAGAGCTGGGACACGTGGGGAAAGGAGCAGAGTATGAAGAGACAAGGGACAGCGGGCTTACCAGGAAAGAGGAGGCCGCTGGCTTTGTGAAAGAAACCGGAGTGGACTGCCTGGCCGTGGCGGTGGGAACATCCCATGGAGTTTACAGGGGAAAACCTCATTTAAACTTTGAGCTGCTCTCTGAGCTGAGCAGAGAAGTATCCGTGCCCTTCGTGCTGCACGGAGGTTCTAATACGGGAGAGGAAAAGCTGAAGAAGGCTATCACCCTTGGAATACAGAAGATCAATCTGTCTACGGATCTTTCCACGGAATACTTAATCGGGGTGCGGAAGTTTAAAGAGGAAAACGATCCGCTGTTCGATAATGAGGGAAAACTTATCTATACCGGAAACCGGACGGTGTATGCCAACCAGGCACTGGCAGCGGGGGCAGAAGCCTATAAACATATTTTAAAAACATACATGAAAACGTTTGGAAGCGAAGGAAAAGCATTGGAATGAGAGAGGAGACAACATGGAGAAAATAAAAGCTGCCGTGAGTATGGAACTTTGGCCGGAACATTTGAAAGAGCTGGAGTCCTGCTGTGATGTGAAAATGCTTCCGTGGACGGCCACGGATATCCTTCCCACAGAGGAAGAGATCATAGAAGAATGTTCTGGCTGTGAGGCGGTACTGTTTTATACTGATCCGGTGACAGAAAGAGTGATCAGGGAACTCAAAGAAAAAGGGTTAAAACTGATCGGCTGCGGAAGGGCTACGCCTAACAATATTGACACGAAGACTGCAAAAGAGCTGGGGATTCCGGTTATCCACGCGCCGGGAAGAAATGCACATTCGGTTGCGGAATATACCGTGGGCATGATGCTGGATATTTGTAAGAGGATTTCTTTTACCTATCACGGCCTCTGGTCTGGAAGATTTCTGGCGGATGAAAAAGATATTTACGATGTGCCGGATAAAAAGGATGTGATCTGGCGGTTTAAGGACAGAGAGAATCCGAGATCCTCCTATCCGTGGGGAATCGATGTATACGGCCGGACAGTGGGCATCGTCGGACTGGGCCATATCGGACAGAACGTGGCGAAGATCTGTTCCGGCATGGGGATGAAAGTTGCTGCTTATGACCCATTTCAGCCCCAGGAGATATTTGATGCGGTATGCGCGAAAAAATATGAAGATCCGATCCGGATGCTGCAATCATGTGATTTCGTCAGTGTCCATTTGAGTGTGACGCCGGAGACGAAAGGCATGATCAATGATCAATGGTTTAATGCCATGAGAGAGGACGCCTATTTTATCAATTCGTCCAGGGCTGCCGTAGTGGATCAGAGGTCGCTGATCGAGGCTCTGGAGAACAAAAAGATTGCGTTTGCCGCGGTGGATGTCATGTGGGATGAACCGGCGCCGAAAAATCATCCGTTTTTTACGATGGACAACGTTCTTCTGACGCCGCATATGGCTGGGATCAGCACAGATTCTAAAAAATGGGCATCTGAGATGATAGTGGAAGATCTGCTCAACTATATATGGAAACAGCCGCTGCTCCGAGTTTGGAAACGGTAGAAAGGAGGCGGATACTATGAATTGTGTGAGAACTGTCCTCGGAGATGTGGACGCAGAAGAAATGGGGTTTACCTATACGCATGAACATGTCTGCTGCAATCCGTATACAGCAGAAAAGGATCCTACTCTGGCAATTACGGATATAGAGGGTTCCATAAGAGAACTTCGCCTGTTTGCCGAAGCCGGCGGGTCTGCTATTGTGGAGGGAACGGCTGCCGATTACGGAAGAGACCCGCAAAAGCTTGTCTATGCAAGCAGGCAGAGCGGAGTGCATCTGATTGCCACCGCCGGATTTTATCTGTTTGACCACAACCCGGATTTTATTGATGATATCAGCACAGAGGAACTGGCAGAACTGTTTATAAGAGAGATAGAGGAAGGCATGGACGGAACGGAGATCCGGGCAGGACAGTTAAAATGTGCGGTATCTCCCCGGTTTATTCATCCGAGGGAAGAGAAGTGTCTGAGAGCTGCCGCCAGGGCACAGCAGAAGTCCAATGCCCCAATCTGGATTCATCACGGAGGGATGATGGGGATAGAAATTCTGAGACTTCTGGACCGCTGCCAGGCGGATCTCTCCAGAGTAGTGCTCGGACATATGGACCGGAATCCGGATCCCGATGAATATAAGAAAATTGCTTCTATGGGAAGCTTCCTGTCTGTGGACAACATCGCAAGAGTTTACCGCTATCCGGTCCAGACTAACATTGATATGATTTTGGATCTGATGGAAGAAGGTTATTTGGAAAGGCTTCTGATCAGCGCGGACTTTGGCAGGAGCAATTATTTCAGGGCCAACGGCGGCGGACCGGGTCTTGAGTATATTTTAAACAAGTTTATTCCGAGGCTTAAGGAGTCGGGCGGAATTACAGAGAATGAAATCCGGACCATTTTTGTTGAAAACCCAAAAAAGGTATACGGCTGTTTTTAGCCAGGACGGAGGGACCTGATGTATCAGAAACAAACAGTGATAAAGGGAAAGACAATTACGTCTGCATTTCTAATGGCACCCATGGTGACGTTCGGCTATGGGGTTAAGAACGGCATAATCACGGATGAGCTGATCTCCCACTATGAGGCCAGGGCCAGGGGCGGGATCGGAATGATCATCGCGGAAGCAGCCTGTGTGGCAGAGGACGGAAGGCTTTCTGAGTATCAGACAGGTATATGGAACGAGGATCAGATGGAGGGGCACAGAATGCTGGTGTCCGCAGCACACAAGTTTAAAGTTCCGATACTCTCACAGCTTCACCATGCGGGCATACGGACAGTATCGGGAAGGCCTGCCTCCCCGTCCGCATTTCATGGGACACTCAGGGGAAGAGAATATACGGCAGACGAAATGAGTGAAGACGAAATCCTATTGAGAGAACAGCAGTTTATTGAGGCTGCTGTCAGGGCCAGGGCTGCCGGATATGACGGAGTCGAGCTTCACTGCGCTCATTCTTATTTTCTGAATGCATTTTTATCTCCGACAGTCAATCATAGGACAGACCGGTTCGGGGGAAACATCGAAGGAAGAATGAGGGTTGTACTTGATATCATGGAGGGCATCCGGCATAGCTGCGGTGAGAATTTTCTCATTTCCGTCCGCCTCGGATTTGACGAGCCGGATCTGGAGTCATCTGCATTTATGGCGGGGACGTTTGAAAAAGCCGGCATGGATTTCCTGCATGTATCCACAGGCTTCGGGTCTACGGGCTTTATGGATGAGAGGACCATGGAGAATCCTCCTGACGAATTTCCCTTCAATATCCGTATTTGGGGCGCCATGCAGATGAAACAGAGAGTGAGCTGTCCTGTAATCGCTGTGGGCGGAATACGGCAGGTACAACAGGGAATGTTTTTGCTGGAACAGGAATGTGCGGATTTTGTGGCCCTTGGAAGAGCGCTGCTCTGCGATCCTGAATGGGTAATAAAAATAAAACAGGGAAGGGAGATCGTATCCTGCAGAAACTGCCGGAAATGTCTTTGGAGCACGGATTATCATAAATGTCCGGGATGGAGGGAATATCATGGATAAAAATACAGTGAAAACGTTCAGGTTCGGCGTTCTGACATCGAAGGGACATGCTGAAGTACATGAAATGAAGCTGCCGAAACTGGGAGAACATCAGATACTGATCAAACAGCTGGCCTGCAATATTTGTACTGCTGATTACGGACAGTGGCTGGGGCTGAGAGAACACCAGGGCTATCCTATGGCGGGCGGACATGAGGGGGCGGGAGTGATCCTGGAAACCGGAGCCAAGGTAGTGGAGCTGCTGCCGGGGGATTTTGTAGCCATCTCCAATAACTACTGCGGGGAATGTGAACACTGCAGAAAAGGGGAAGAAAGCCAGTGCGTGATTCGGAGCTCCTATGACCTTCATGAGGGCGGGTATAAAGGAAGAATGGGATTTGCTGAATATCAGGTAAGAAATGCTACGGCAGCAGTGAAAATGAATCCGGAATTAAGTCCGGGGGAGGCGGCTTTTTTAGAGCCTCTGGCAACCGTAGCAAAGGGAATAGGAAAGCTCAGAGTAAGCCCTCAGGATACGGTGGCAGTCATCGGGGCAGGGACTATGGGACTTTTAAATGCTCAGGCAGTCAGGGCGTGCGGTGCCAGAGTGATCGTCACTGAAATGATGGAAAAGAAGATCAAAACTGCTAAAGTCATGGGATTTGAGGTGATCGATGCCGGCGCCGCAGACCCGGTGGAGAGAGTGAAGCAGATGACAGGAGGCCGGGGCGCAGATGCTGTCATTGTGGCCGCCGGAGCTACAAAAGCCAATGAACAGGCGGCGGCCATGCTCAAACATTTTGACGGCCGGATGCTGATGTTTGCAGCCGCTTATCCGGCCCCTGAGCTGGGGATTAGTTCTAATGACATACATTACCGAAGGATGGAGATTCTGGGTACATATTTGGGCGATACAAAGGATTTTCTGGAAGCGGCCAGACTGCTCAATCAGAGAGTGGTGGATGTCAGGCCTCTGATCGAGGCCAGTTATCCGCTGGAAGATATTCAGAAAGCCTTCGAGGAGGCCGCAAGACCCGGGAATTACAGGGTCAGTGTCATGCTCCATGAGTCAGGCAGAGAGGAGGGGCCATGCTCAAAGTAGGACAGGAGGGATTTTTTTATAAATATGTAACGGAGCAGGATGTGGAAATATTTGCAGAAGTATCAGGAGACAAAAACCCTCTGCATCTGGATGAAGAGTATGCCAAAGGCACCAGGTTTCATGGGCGGATTGCTCATGGGATGATCGGAGCCGGTTTTATCTCTGCGGCCATCGCCGGTGTCCTGCCGGGGCCGGGAACCGTGTACCTGAGTCAGATGCTGAATTTTGAAAGGCCAGTGAGGATCGGAGACCGGGTGACTGCCAGGATCAAAGTCCTGAAAATCGAGAGGAAGAAATCATTTGAGCTTGCAACACTGGAAACAACCTGTGTCAACCAGGACAATGAAGTTGTCATCAGCGGAACAGCGCAGGTAATTCCTGCGGGGGAATAGGAAGGAGAATCTATGCAGTTATTGAGACTGGTGCCCACGGTATTTTATTTTGACACTGTAAAACAGTTTCAGGAAGAATTTAAGATCGGCCACAGTGATCTGGTGGTGACAAACAGGTATCTGTATGAGCCGCTTCTGGAACCGCTGGGTGTGAACGCTAATTATATTTTTCAGGAGGAATTCGGAGACGGAGAGCCATCCGACGAGATGATCGACCAGATAAAAGAGAAGACGTCGAAGTATTATTATAACAGGATCTTTGCACTGGGAGGGGGAACGATACTGGATATCAGCAAAATACTGGCATTGGATATGGCGGACGGCAGCACACCGCTGTTTGACGGCGAAAAGGAGCCTGTAAAAAAGAAACAGCTGATCGCAGTGCCCACAACCTGCGGTACAGGAAGCGAGGTCACGAATGTAGCCATCGCCGAAATAAAATCCAGACATACGAAAAAAGGCCTGGCAGCAGATGCCTGCTATGCGGACTGTGCGGTCCTGATACCGGAAACTCTAGAAAGACTGCCCTATAAGGTGTTTCTTACCAGCTCAATCGACGCTTTTATCCATGCAGTGGAATCCTTTCTGTCGCCGAAAGCATCTCCGGCTACGGAGCTGTTCTCCGGGAAAGCCATAGAAATGATTCTGTCCGGTTACCATGATATGGCGGAGTCTGGAAGAGAGGCAAGAAAAAATAATTTGAAAAGCTATATACTGGCCTCCAACTATGCTGGCATTGCGTTCGGGAACGCGGGATGTGCCGCTGTCCACGCACTGTCTTACTCGATTGGAGGTGCATTCCATGTACCTCACGGAGAAGCCAATTACCAGTTTTTTATGGATGTGATGGAGCTATATGAATTAAAGAAACCGGGAGGAAAGATCAGAAAGCTGAGACAGACCATCGCGGATGTGTTTGGATGGGAGGCGGACTCGGCATTTCTAAGACTCCGGGAGCTTTTGTCAAACTTTATGGAGACCAGGCCGCTGAAAGACTATGGCATGACAGAAGTACAAATCGAAGAATTTACAGAGAGCACGGTACAGAATCAGCAGAGACTCTTAAAGAATAACTATGTGGAACTGACAAAAGAGGAGATCAGAGAGATATTTAAGAGGAGATATGATGAGAGATAAGAAGGACAAGCCGTGGAAAGCGGAGTACAGGGAGAAGCTGGTCAGTGCGGATGAGGCGGTTTCTCATATCAGGTCAGGGCAGCGGATTGTTTTTTCTCATGCGGCAGGGGAATCTCTGGTCCTCTCGGATGCCCTTGTGAGAAACAGAGCCCTTTTTGAAAATGTGGAAATCGTCCATATGGTTGCCATGGGAGAAGCAAAATACTGTGAGCCCGGGATGGAGAAACATTTTCGCCATAACAGTTTTTTTCTGGGAGCTTCTACGAGGAAGGCCGCAAAAGAGGGCAGGGCGGATGTAACACCGGTTTATTTTTCAGAAGTCCCGGAGCTTTTTCGGACAACTCTCCCCGTAGATGCAGTGTTTCTAAACCTCTCGCCTCCGGATGAGCATGGTTACTGCAGTTTCGGGATATCTGTAGATTATTCTAAACCGGCGGCTATGGAGGCGGAATTGGTGATCGCACAGATCAATCCCTCTATGCCCAGAACGCTGGGTGACAGTTTTATTCATATAAGTGACATAGATTATATTGTGGAGGCAGATACTCCTCTGATCGAACTTCCGCCTGCAGGGATTTCAGAGGTCGAGAGGGCGATTGGGAAAAACTGTGCCTCCCTGATCGAAGACGGGGACACGCTGCAGCTTGGCATCGGAGCCATCCCGGATGCTGTCCTTGGGTTCCTGAAGGAGAAAAAAGATCTCGGAATTCATTCGGAAATGATCTCAGACGGCATTGTGGAACTTTATGAGGGCGGGGTGATCACAAACCGCAGAAAAAGTCTTCATGCCGGAAAAAGCATCGTTACCTTTCTTATGGGCACGAGAAGGCTGTATGACTTCGCGGACAACAACCCGGCAGTGGAGCTTCATCCGGTGGATTATGTAAATGATCCGTATGTCATTGCACAGAATGAACGTCTGGTATCTGTCAATTCCTGTGTTCAGGTGGATTTGATGGGACAGGTTGTTTCGGCTTCGGTGGGCAGGAGACAGATCAGCGGGGTGGGAGGCCAGGTTGACTTTGTGAGGGGCGCTAATATGAGCCGGGGAGGAAAGAGCATCATGGCGATGCCGTCTACGGCGGCAGAAGGCAGGATATCCAAGATTGTGCCGGTGATCGGCGAGGGAGCAGCGGTTACAACATCCAGATATGACGCTGACTATATTGTGACGGAATATGGGGCGGCTAGATTAAAAGGAGAGAGTTTAAGAAACCGGGCAAAGAAGCTGATCCGGATCGCGCATCCTGACTTTCGCCGGATGCTTGCGGAAGAATATGAGAAAAGATTCCGGGAAGCCTGGAGTGATGACGAATAAAGACAGCCTGTATCCTGATGTATTAAAAGGATACAGGCTGTTTTGACGAACAGTTCTCCTGATGGAAAGAAAAGCAGTTTAATATTCTGTAAAGTATTCCGCAAGCTGAATGATAAACTGACTGTTTGTAGGACGTTCCAGTGTGCATGTCTGAGTTATGCTCCAGAATAATTCTTTGTTTCCCTTGCTCCATACAGTGTCGATGGCATGGCGGATCGTCCTCTCTACACTGGTGGACGTAGTGTGATTCTGCTCTGCAATATGCGGATACAGACGTTTTGTGATGCCGTCAAAAACCGAAGGATCCCGCACTCCTATTTCAATTGCCTGTCTCAGGTAGAGGTAGCCTTTCAGATTCGGGGTGATGCCCAGCTGTTTTAAAAGCTTGCTGATCTTTCCGGAGAGGTCCAGGTGTTGGGTTCCGGAAACTGTCTGATTTAACAGCTGATTAATGTGAATCACGTGAGATGTGGTGTCAGATATAGGTGCCCTATCCTTTGAATGGATGACCGAAATTTGTAAAATTGTATCATCTGACAGTACCAATTGAAGATTTTCGTTTTGCATGATATACTCCCCTCATAAAGATAATGTTGATTCCTTAGATTATGTAATCATGTTCATTATAGAGAATAATGAGGAATATTGTCAACTTGTGGAGCAATGGATTTATTCCATATTTGGAAGGTTAAGCGGATGAATTATAAAAAACTGAAGGAAATTATGCAGTCAAAAAATTTTACTGTGGAAGACCTGTCTAAAGCCAGCAGGATTCCGATCGGAACTTTATCAAAAATTGTATGCGGTATCACACCTAATCCCAGATATAATACGATGGAAGAAGTGGCGTCCTCCTTAAATTGTTCTCTGGATGAGTTTTCCGGCAGGGAGCCGATGGTGTCATACAGTTACGAGGATTATATTCAGAAGTTCAAGCGGCTGCCGGCGCATCAAAAAGAATATATCAAATATGTAATCAATTTGGAATATGACAGAATGGTTTCTCTGACATCGTCAGGTAAAAAATCTATGAAGTGTTTTGAATTTACCAGCGTGGAGGATGGACTGGCCGACTATGGGAGTCAGAAAGTACATGATGTATGGGTGGAACAGAATCCGCTTACAAGGGAATGTACATTTTTCGTATGGGTGCGTACAAGCAATCTGGAACCGAAGTTTTGCAGAAATTCAGTTCTGGGTTTTCAATACCTGGATGGACGTCTGCCGAAGCACGGAGAGATATGGATGTTTCTTCGGTCCGGATATTTATACATAGGACGTTATTTTAAGAGACACGGCGTCCAGTTTCTGAGATCATTAAACGGCACCATTGATGATGAATTGATTACCAATTCTCTGGAATATAAGAGAGTCGGAAGATACATTGGAACAATCGATATTCCTGATTTGACATCCACCGTTTAAAAGCTGTAAATCTGTCAATACTCTGGATATGATGTTAGAAAGGGTGTGGCAGAGTATATGAAGCTGGAAGAAA
This sequence comes from Anaerostipes sp. AF04-45, assembly GCF_003461725.1. Lineage (NCBI taxonomy): Bacteria > Bacillati > Bacillota > Clostridia > Lachnospirales > Lachnospiraceae > Anaerostipes > Anaerostipes sp. AF04-45. Next base: position 25,208 of record NZ_QTXQ01000013.1, on the reverse strand, counting down.
AAGCAATTCTTCGTTTTTTGGACAGATTTGATGAGACTCCGTTTCTTGTCAGAATCAGAGAAGAAGAGTATACAATCGGACATGGAAATCCCAGATTTTCTATTATTTTCAAAAAAGAACCGGATCTGAAAGAGATGATCACAAGTACATCGCTGGCACTGGGAGAGGCCTATATGCGGGGCGATTTAGAGATCGACGGGGATCTGTATCAGGCCCTGTACTATTTTCTCGGTCAGATGGGAAACTTTTCTGTGGATACCAGAGTATTAAGGAAACTCATGTTTCCGTCTCTGGGGAGAAGAAAGCAGAAAGAAGACGTCTCATCGCATTATGATTTGGGAAACGACTTTTACAGTCTCTGGCTGGATGAGACTTTAAACTATTCCTGCGGGTATTTTGAGAATGAGCAGGATACGCTTTTTGATGCACAGAAAAAGAAGACACAGAGGATACTGAAAAAGCTTTATCTGAAGGAAGGTATGGAGCTTTTAGACATTGGATGCGGCTGGGGATATCTTCTCATAGAGGCCGCAAAGAAATATAAAATCAGGGGCACAGGGATTACACTGAGCAGAGAACAACAGCAGGGATTTGAAAAAAGGATCAGGGAAGAAGGACTTGAGGATTACCTGCATGCTGAACTGATGGATTATCGTGATCTTGCTGGGTACGGGAAAAAGTTTGACCGGGTTGTCAGCGTGGGTATGCTGGAACATGTGGGCCGGGATCATTATGAATTGTTTTTCCAGTGTATCAAAAGGGCGATGAAGCCGGGAGGGGTATTTCTCCTGCATTTTATCAGTGCACTGGAAGAACATCCGGGAGATCCATGGATGAAGAAATATATTTTCCCGGGAGGTGTGATACCGAGTCTGCGGGAGATCACCAGTCTGAGCGCCAAGTATCGCTTTTATTTACTTGACGCAGAAAGCCTGAGGAGGCATTATAATAAAACGCTGCTGTGCTGGGATAAGAATTTTAATGAGCACAGAAGAGAGATCGAAGAACGGTTCGGAGAGACATTTGCCAGGATGTGGGATTTGTATCTTTGTGCCTGTGCGTCAACCTTTCAGAATGGTATTATTGATCTGCATCAGCTTTTATTTACCAATGGGATAAATAATGAACTGCCGATGACAAGATGGTATTGAAAAAATAAAAATCAAAGAGGGTATTTCATAAGCCACAGCGCAGCTTTGAAATACCCTCTTTTTAATATCCGATTACATTTATGATCTTCTGGTTAATCCGTCCCAGTTCATCGCTGACCTGATAATTTTCAGTGTCAAACAGGTATTGATGTACCCGGACAGCATTTTCTTTCAGAGTGGTTGGGAAGCCATACCATACTCCGAGATATTTGTATTCCTTCTGATCAAACGGGAATCCTTTCTGACCCTTAATGTCATACCGGAAGATCGATAAGAGCATAGAGAACAGTTCTTTCTGGTCCATATTGGTTTTGATCTGTGGGAGAATCTTATCCATGGCACCCATCAGGCCAAATGGATTTTTTTTGCCTTTGGCAAAGATCTTCTGAAGAACTTCACGCTGCCGTCCGGCACGGGCAAGATCTCCTCCTGCGGTATAGCGGATTCTTGAATATGCAACGGCCTGGTTCCCATCCAGTGTATGCAATCCGCCGGTTTTTATTTTGGGAGAGTCGCCTCCGTTTAAACGGTTCATGTCACCGATATAGCTGTTCAGATTTTTTAATATCGAGGAATCGACTTTTACTTCTATTCCGCCGATGGCATCTACGATGTCCGCAAGAATTTTGAAGTTTACGGTCGCATACTGGGTGATATTCAAATCCAGGTTTCGATTGATGGTACTGACAGCGAGTTCGGGACCTCCCATGGAATACGCCGCATTGATCTTAGTGTAGTGGCCGTTGACGCTCACATAAGTATCACGGTAGATAGACAGCATCTTGATTTCTTTTGTCTGATTATTGATGCTGACAACGATAATGGAATCAGAACGGTTGCCCCGGTCCGACATACTTCCAGTCTGAGAATCAATGCCGAACAAGGCAATATTGGTGTAATCTTTCATATTGGCATCCTCATGGACCGTGACCAGCTTGCTCTGATTCATTGGTGTGGAGTTGATCTTGCCCAGTTTCGTGTAGGAAACCCCGAGGATCACGCCAATCAGAACAACGATCAGGAAAAGTAAGATAAAGATCCAGCGGATAGGGGAATGCCGTCGTTTGTCTGCTTTTACGCTCATAAAAACCTCCTAGTAAGCGTTCTTGTTAATAAATCCTTTGAAAACGGTCAGAAACAGGATTTTAAAATCCAATGATAAGGTCCAGTTTTCAATATAATAGAGATCATGCTCAATTCTGCCGCGGATGGATGTGTCACCGCGGAAACCGTTGACCTGGGCCCAGCCTGTGATGCCCGGACGGACCTGATGCTTGATCATATAGCGGGGGATCTCTTCCTTAAACTTTTCTACAAACAGCGGACGCTCCGGCCGGGGTCCCACAAGACTCATATCTCCCCGCAGAACATTATAAAACTGGGGAAGCTCGTCCAGACTGGTATGACGGATAAACTTTCCGAACGGGGTCACCCGCGGGTCGTTTGGCCTTGTCCACTGAGTTGCTTCTTTTTTCGGGTCCTGAACCCCCATGGAACGGAACTTGTACATCTTAAATGGTTTGTTGCCAAGCCCGACTCTTTCCTGTGCAAAGAAGACCGGTCCCGGTGAACTGCGTTTTACCAGCAGTGCGATAATCAGCATCGGAACAGCCAGGATGATCAGGGCGCAGGCAGATCCGATGATGTCGATGGTCCTCTTGGCAATACGGTTTACAACGTTTGTCAGAGGCACATTGCGGATATTGATGACGGGAAGACCGTCCAGATCCTCGGTGTATGGGTTTGTGGAAATAAAGTTATAATAGTCAGGTACAAACTTTGTATGAACACCGGATTTTTCACAGATGGCCACCAGTTTTTCCAGTTTCTCATATTCATCCAGATTCAGCGTGATTGCAACTTCGTCCAGAGGAGTCTGGCTTAAATAGTCTTCCAGTTCATTTAACAAGCCGATTTTTTTGATCCCTCTGTATTCAAAGTTGTCGCTGATGGTATCATCAAAAATACCGTGGATATAGAGGCCCCAGTGGGGATTGGCTTTGATGCGGTCAATGTAGGCGGCGGCAGAGGTACTGAAGCCGACCAGGACTACATGTTTTAAATTTCGTCCGCTTTCCCGTGTGCTGTTCAGCACTTTTCTGATTGTGAAGCGGGAAAGAACTCCAATGATAAAATTAACAGAGAAAAATAAAAGCAGGAGGCTTCGGGGGAAGTTCTGCAGTTTTGTCAGGACAATGGCAACAGACCCGATGCCCAGACCGGCAAGATTTGCTTTCAACAGGTTTACAATTTCACGGCTTCCGCGCTGATATCTTTTTGGGGTATACAGGCCGAAAAAAGTATATAATAAAAGAAGGATAATGATTGTAATAATAACCGTCTTCTGATAGTATGAAAATCCCAATTCGTACTTTCCCACAAAGAAAAATAACTTAGAGATCCACGAATCCTTTCCCCATTCGAAGCGGATCTTATGTGACAGAAAAGCCGATAAATAAATACAGACCGCATCAATAAAAATATGCAGGCGGTTTAAATAGGCTTGGTTTTGCTTAATCATTTGTTTTCTCCTCTTTACGATAATATTACACTGTACTTATTATAAGTGAAAAAGGGCAAAGGCACAATGGAATTATTTCTTATGTTTTTCTTAGTTTTATAACATTTAAAACACATTTTTTACACATTTATTTTGTACTATTTAAGCAGGTTAAATACGAAAGGAGATACAGGTTATGTACGAAGATATGAATTATAATAATACAGAATATACACAGCCGGATCAAAATCAAAATAAAGGAAACAAAAATAGAACAGGCAGGAAGATCGCAAAGCTGGCGGCTGCCGCAGTGGCTTTCGGTCTGATCGCAGGAGTCACCATGCAGGGAGTCCAGTATGGGTTTTCTGCAATGGGCATAGGCAACGGAGGGACACAGCTGGCAACGACCAATACAACAAAAACTTCGGCAAAGGGAACGGCATCAGGAAAAGAAGATTTATCTACAGTGGCATCTAACGTCATGCCGTCCATCGTTTCTATCACAAGCAAGTATGTGACCAGTTCCGGAAACTTTTTCGGGCAGCAGCAGGACAATGAGAGCGAGGGAGCAGGTTCCGGCATTATCGTCGGTAAGAAAGACGGGTACCTGCTGGTTGTCACAAATAACCACGTTATCGCCGATGCACAGTCGATATCCGTCGGATTCACAGACGGTACCAGCGCATCCGGTACGATCAAGGGAACAGACAATGACGCGGACCTGGCAGTTGTCGCGGTAAAGGTAAAGGATATTAAAGCTGCCACATTAAAAAAGATCAAGATCATAACACTCGGAAATTCTGATGACCTGAAAGTGGGAGAGCAGGCGATCGCCATAGGAAATGCACTCGGATACGGACAGTCAGTCACCGGCGGGTATATCAGCGCGCTGAACAGAGAAGTGCAGCTGACGGATAAAACCATGACGCTTCTTCAGACAGATGCTGCGATTAATCCAGGGAACAGCGGAGGAGCTCTTCTCAACAGCAAAGGGGAGCTGATCGGAATCAATACGGTAAAATATTCTTCCGAAGACGTAGAGGGAATGGGATATGCAATTCCGATTAATACGGCGAAACCAATCATCGATCAGCTGATCAAGCAGAAAACTGTAGATAAATCCGAGCAGGCTTACCTTGGAATATCAGGTCAGACCATATCAAGCGATATGGCAGCGCAGATGGATATGCCGCAGGGAGCGCTGGTGCGTCAGGTTGTCCGGAATTCACCGGCGCAGAAGGCGGGTATCAGTGCCGGCGATGTAATCATCAGCTTTGACGGGGCCACGGTTTCTACGATGGAGGGCCTGAAGAGCAAGATTGAAAGCAAAAAAGCCGGAGATACAGTAAAAGTTGCTGTAAAGCGGCAGAATCAAATGGGGACTTACGAGAAGAAAACATTCAGTGTCAAACTGGAAAAAAGGACGGATGACGGAGCTTCAGGCAGTACGCAGAATAACTAAACGGAAACGGTTGAATTCTCAAAGCATACAAGTTACAATGAAGACGGGCGGCAGGCAGCCGTCCGTTTTTAACGTAACAGAAAAGAGGATTCATATGATTTCAATTGAGATAGAACACATAAAATCTTTTATGGCCGGCTTTCTGACGGGGGACGTGTGTGACCAGTTTATGCTGTGCGAAGGCAGGCTGTCCATGGGGACCATGTATGAATTTGACGGAAAAATGCTGAAAGATTTTTATGATACAGATGAATGGGAAATACTGAAAGAGTATCCGTATATACCGTGGAAAATGGAGAAGCAGAGAATATTTTCCCTTATAAAGGGGAAAAAGACTCCCTTGTCTTTTCAGTTTGTGCTTATGCTGAATCCGAAACGAATGGAAGCCTTTCTTTTGAAATATAATATATCTGACAGGCCGCAGCAGATCGGAGGATTATTTTTAAATATTTATTTCGACAGAAAATACCTGAAGTGTACGACAGGAGTGTCAAGAAACACATTTGTTCCGGATAAAACCCTGGAGACAGCCTGGGATGAAGAGATGACATTATTTTTGAAAGGCAGATAGGAGGAGCAGGCCTATGAAGTTATTAAAAGAGATTTGCCGGGGAATACTGATCGGGGTTGCCAATATCATTCCCGGGGTCAGCGGAGGGACTCTGGCGGTTTCCATGGGAGTTTACGACAAGATCATCTATGCACTCACACATATACGCAAAGAGTTTAAACAGAGCCTTAAAATACTGGTTCCAGTGGGCATTGGAGCGGTGATTGGACTGATAGGGCTTTCCTTTGTCATTAAATGGCTGTTTGAGTATTATCCGATTCAGACAAACTTTCTGTTTATCGGTCTGATTATCGGAGGACTGCCTGCCATATTTAAGAGAATGGAAGGAGAGAGAAAGGGCCTTTCCCATGGGATTGCATTTCTTTTGATGTTTGCTCTGGTTGTACTCCTGCCTCTTTTAGGCAGCAGCACGGCATCGGAAGTGATCCTGACTGCCGATCCCCTGATGATGGGGAAAATGTTTTTGATCGGGATTATTGCGGCGGCTACAATGGTCGTACCGGGAGTCAGCGGCTCGATGATACTTTTGATTCTGGGATTTTATCAGCCGATTCTCCGTGAAATCACACAGTTTATGGTCAATCTGGCGACTTTGAATCTGTCCGGACTCACTCACGGTATTCTGCTTCTGACTCCGATGGCTGTTGGGATCATAGCGGGAGTGGTGATCATCGCCAAGATCATAGAATATTTGTTTGAACATTTTGAGGCTATTACGTTTGCGGGAATCGGCGGACTGATTCTTGGTTCCCCGATTGCAATTCTTTATGAGGCAAATTTTGATCATTTTAATCTGTTCTCAGGAGTGACGGGACTGGCTGCACTGGCCGTGGGCTGCGTCTGCGCCTATTATCTGGGTGAAGATTAAAGGGTTTTCATTTATAGAAATATATGATATGATATGTAGTAATGAATACTATATCGGAAAGTTTTAAAAGGAGACGCCATATGAGTTTTAATATTGTCTGTGACAGCTGCACGGATTTGACGAAAGAAGATTTTGAGAAGGGATGCTATACCTGGATACCTCTGACACTGCTGATCGGAGATGAAGAGATCGTCGATGACGATACGTTTGACCAGCATTCTTTCCTGGAAAAAGTGGCAAACAGCAAAGGAGCCTGCAAGTCAGCCTGTCCGGCGCCGGAAGCTTATATGGAAGCATATAAAAAGGCAGATGATATTTATGTGGTGACTTTATCCGCGGAGCTGAGCGGATCCTATAACAGTGCCGAACTTGGAAAAAAACTGTATGAGGAGGAGCTGGGAGAAAAGAATATTCATGTATTTAATTCCAGAGGAGCGTCCAGTACGCAGCTTCTCATAGCAAGAAAGATTTATGAATATGCTTCCCAGGGCATGTCCTTTGAGCAGGTGGTAGAGAAGGTAGAGGATTACATCAGAGGGCAGAGAACTTTTTTTGTTCTGGAGACATTGGATGTGCTTCAGAGAAATGGAAGGCTGTCAAAGGTGAATGCAGTTCTTGCGACGGCTCTTAATATAAAGCCGGTTATGGAAGGGACCAAAGAAGGGATCATACAGAAGCTGGCACAGGCCAGGGGTACAAAGAAGGCATTGGCCAAAATGGCGGAATGCATTGTAAAAGAAGGACAGGATCTGACGGAACGGATTTTGGCCATTGCACACTGCAACTGCTATGAAAGAGCAGTGTATCTTAAGAAACTGCTCGAAGACAAACTGGAAGTGAAAGAGATCGTCATAGTTGATACCAAGGGAGTCAGCAGCCTGTATGCATGTGACGGCGGTGTAGTTGTTGCATATTAGTTCATAGTGAATACAAAAGGAAACGGTTTTGGACCGTTTCCTTTTTTTCGGATTGATACAGAGAAAGGCTTATTGTTCTAAAGTGTAAAATCCTTTGAAATCAGCGACTGGATTTCATTGATGAGAAGACTGGTGTGATATCCATCGGCTGCGGCATGAGAAATTGTGACCGTAAACGGCATTAGACAGCGGCCGTTTTTAATCTGGTATTTTCCATAAGTGATAATCGGAAAGAGATTTGGGCTGCCCTCTGCAGTCGTGGTGCTGTATCCGGTAAAAGACAGCCAGGGCACACAGGAAATACAGAAGAAATTAGGGGGCTGTCCGGGCCTGGCTTTGATTCCTTTGTTATTTCCGTATACAGACAAATCCTCTGTCATCTGCCGGTAAAAAGAGGAAAAGTCTTCAGTGTAATTTGTCCACGAGTCTGAAAAGGTGTGATCATCATCGTGAAAAATAGTGTAGGAGGGATGGACGATATCCCAATATCCGGGCTGTCCGTCTTCGGAAATACCCATCCGGAATTCTTTCATATGATTGATCACGGTTGAGACACAGTAGACAAAACTGGGATAAAATCTGAGACCTTTGTTCTTGGTCAGTTTTAAAAATTCGGTTACATCTAATTCTGCAGTCAGGCTGTAACCACATTTTATTGTTTGGGTAAAATATTCAAAATGTTCTCGCCGCTCCCAAGTCTCGGGGCTGATTTGTTTAAACATGAGGCACCTCCATTTTCTAACTTTTGTATTTTATTATAAAGGAAAAGAAGGAATGTGTAAAAACAGATTGTTAAAAAAATATACAAGTTTTTTGCTGGCGTATGAAATATTTTGCACGAAAATATGAGGGTTCAGCAGTATGCAGAATCAAAATACTATGAATAAGATGTGTAAAAATCCCGGATTTATGCGATTTTTCGTTATTTAATTAACGGTGTTTTTAGACGAAAACTATTGTATGACAAATGGAAATTGTATATAATTAGATACAATATTTATGAAAGAAAGGGTGATGGAATGAGTCGTTTAGAAATTGTAACACCGGGCCGTGCACAGATTGTGATGGAGGGTCTGTATAAAGATTTGGAGAGAAGGATCGAGTCCAGTCCGCCGGGGATCTGTCCGGTCGATATGTCAAGGGCATTTCTTGAGTTATGTCATGCGCAGACATGCGGCAAATGTGTGCCCTGCAGGATTGGTCTTGGCCAGCTTAAAAATCTGATCAATGATGTCCTGGATGGAAAGGCAACTATAGAGACATTGGGACTGATCAGGGATACGGCGCAGTCAATCATGGATTCAGCAGACTGTGCGATCGGCTATGAGGCTGCCAATATGGTATATAAAGGAGTGATCGGTTTCAGAGATGATTATCTTGAACATATCATGTACAACCGTTGCCTGATGTCGTTAAAACTTCCGGTGCCCTGTGTGTCTTTATGTCCGGCGAGAGTCGATATTCCGGGTTATATTGCCCTGGTCAGGGAAGAAAGGTACGCGGATGCCGTCCGCCTGATACGCAAAGACAATCCCCTTCCGACAACCTGCGGTTTTATATGCGAGCATCCGTGCGAAGCTAAGTGCCGCAGAAATATGATCGATGATTCGGTAAATATTCGGGGATTAAAACGGGTAGCCGCAGATTTTGCCGGCAAAGTTCCTCCTCCGCCATGCGGTGAAGAGACTGGAAAAAAGGTAGCCATTGTAGGCGGCGGACCGGGAGGGCTGAGTGCTGCCTATTATCTTAGACTGATGGGACACGATGTTACAATTTATGAGATGCTGCCGAAGCTGGGCGGCATGTTAAGATACGGCATTCCAAATTACCGGCTTCCAAAGGAACGGCTGGATGAAGATATCGAGGCTATCCTGGCCACCGGCGTCAAGGTGCAGTATGGCACTGTCATTGGAAAGAATTGTTCTGTAAGTGAATTGAGGGAACAGCACGATGCTGTCCTGATATCCATCGGCGCCAGCACCGATAAAAAGCTTGGACTCGAAGGAGAAGACGCAAAAGGTGTCATTTCCGCAGTCCAGTTTTTAAGAGATGTAGGCCATGGACGGTGTGAGTGCCTGGAGGGACGGGAAGTGGCAGTGATCGGCGGAGGCAATGTCTCCATGGATGCGGTGCGGACAGCAGTCCGTCTCGGCGCAAAAAAAGTAAGTATTGTCTACCGGCGGCGAGTTGCCGATATGACGGCTCTGGAGGAAGAGATTCAGGGAGCCGTGGCAGAAGGGGTTGAGGTGAAGACCCTGATGGCTCCGTCGAAGATCGAGGTTTCAGAAGACGGAAATGTAAAAGGGATCTGGGTAACGCCCCAGATGATCAGCAGGATACAAAACGGCAGAGCTAGTGTGAAGCCCACCGGTGAGGAAGATGTCTTTATCCCATGCGGGACACTTGTAGTGGCGATCGGACAGGATATTTTGTATGAGCATTTTGAGGAGAACGGAGTACCTGTTCAGAGAGGCAAGATCAAGACTGAAAAATACGGAGGGTTTGACGATATTCCGGGAGTGTTTGCAGGGGGAGACTGTGCAACGGGGCCAGCCACGGTTATTTCTGCCATCGCTGCTGGAAAAGTCATTGCTGCAAATATTGATGAATATCTCGGCTTTCATCATGAAATCACCTGTGATGTGGAGATTCCGGAGCCGCGTCTTAACGACCGTCCTCCGTGCGGCCGGGTGAATATGACAGAGAGAGAGGCCGGAGAACGTGTACAAGATTTTGTAGGAGTAGAAAACTGTATGTCAAAAGCTGAGGCTTATCAGGAGTCCGGGCGGTGCCTGCGCTGTGACCACTTTGGATTCGGAGTATTTAAAGGAGGGAGGGATACGAAATGGTAACACTGACGATTGACCAAATGAAAGTAACGGTGCCTGAGGGCACGACAATTATGGAGGCGGCAGCTTCCATTCATATCGATATCCCAAAGCTCTGTTATTTAAAAGGCATTAATGAAATCAGTGCCTGCCGCGTCTGCGTTGTGGAGATGGAAGGCAAAGACAAACTGATCACATCCTGCAATAATGTAGTGGAAGAGGGCATGGTCATCTATACGAACAGTCCCAAGGTGCGGTTAAACCGGAGAAAAACGGTTTCGATGCTTTTGTCACAGCATGACGGGCAGTGCATCACCTGCAGCAGGAGCATGAACTGCAGCCTTCAGAAGATCGCAAATGATTTTAACATACTGGAGAACCCATTTAAAAAAGAATTCGTACATAAAGAATGGGATAAGACATTTCCTTTGATCAGGGATGCGAACAAGTGTATCAAATGTATGCGCTGCGTTCAGATCTGTGATAAGGTACAGGGGCTGAATGTATGGGATGTATCCGGCACCGGGGCAAGGACAACGGTGGATGTATCCAGGAACCGGGATATCCGGGTCGCGGACTGTTCTCTCTGCGGACAGTGCATCACACACTGCCCGGTCGGGGCGCTGAGGGAGAGGGACGACACTTCTATGCTGTTCAGCGCCCTGGAAGATGAAAACAAGATCGTGGTTGCTCAGATCGCACCGGCAGTCAGGGCTGCCTGGGCGGAGCAGCTTGGCCTTTCCAGAGAGGAAGCACCGGTTGAGAAGATTGTGACGGCATTTCGGAGAATGGGAATAGACTATGTATTCGATACGACATTTTCTGCCGATCTTACGATCATGGAAGAGGGAAGCGAGTTTGTCAAACGTCTGCAGGATGGGGATTTAGAAGAGTATCCTATGTTTACTTCATGCTGTCCCGGCTGGGTAAGATTTATAAAGACTCAGTTCCCGGACATGATTGGAAGGCTTTCCACAGCCAAGTCTCCGCAGCAGATGTTCGGAGCGGTCATGAAGACTTATTTTGCAAAGAAACTTGGAGTAGATCCGGAACGAATCTTTACGCTGTCCATTATGCCGTGTCTGGCTAAGAAAGCGGAAAGGGAGATGGATTTATTTTATGAAGAATATGCAGGCCATGATATTGACTGCGTACTGACCACAAGAGAACTGGACCGAATGCTCCGCGCAGAACATTTAAATCCTCAGTTTTTGGAGAAAGGAGAATTTGATTCTCCGTTTGAAACAGGCACAGGTGCAGGCGTTATTTTTGGGGCAACCGGCGGTGTTATGGAAGCGGCTTTGAGGTCGGCTTATTTTCTTGTGACCGGGGAGAATCCGGATGCGGATGCTTTTCGTGAGATCCGTGGAGTCAAACGCCAGGGATGGACAGAAGCCGAGTTTGATGTGGCGGGAAATGTCATCCGTGTCGCCGTAGTAAGCGGTCTTGGCAACACAAGGAATCTGATGGAAGCCATACGCAGAAAAGAAGTGAAGTATGAGTTCGTCGAGGTTATGGCCTGTCCGGGAGGCTGCGCCGGAGGCGGAGGCCAGCCGATCCATGACGGGCAGGAACTGGCAGAAGAGAGAGGATCAAGCCTCTACTTCCTGGACCGGGATACAGAGATCCGTTTTTCACATGACAATCCGGATATACAAAACCTCTATGAGGAGTTCTTTGAGAAACCACTGTCTCACAGGGCACACCAGCTGCTGCATACGGAACACCAGGTCTGAATCTATCAATCTCTTTGACATGGTTTTCTTTTTTCGCTATAATAGTAACAATTTATGGAGAATGTAAGAAAAGGAGAACCAGTATGAGCAAGATAGAGATGACGACACCATTGGTTGAGATGGATGGGGACGAAATGACAAGAATTCTTTGGAAAATGATCAAAGACGACCTTTTGTTCCCTTTTATCAACCTGAAGACGGAATATTATGACCTTGGTCTGGAGCACAGAAATGCCACGGATGATCAGGTGACCTTTGATGCGGCAGAAGCAACCAAAAAATATGGTGTTGCTGTCAAATGTGCTACGATTACTCCGAATGCCGCAAGAATGGACGAGTATGACTTAAAAGAGATGTGGAAAAGCCCGAACGGTACGATCCGTGCTATTTTGGACGGAACAGTTTTCAGAACTCCGATCACCGTCAAAGGAATTGAACCGACAGTCCGCACATGGAAAAAGCCGATTACCATTGCAAGACATGCTTACGGTGATGTCTACAAAGGCGTCGAGATCAAAGTACCTGGAGCGGGAAAAGCAGAATTGGTATACACGGCAGAAGACGGAACTCAGATAAAAGAGCTCATTCATGATTTTGACGGAGCAGGAATCCTTCAGGGCATGCATAACACAGAGGGTTCCATCCGGAGTTTTGCGAAGAGCTGTTTTACATACGCATTGGATACAAAACAGGATCTCTGGTTTGCCACAAAGGATACCATCTCAAAGAAATATGATCATACCTTCAAGGATATTTTCCAGGAGATTTATGATGCAGAATATAAAGAAAAGTTTGAGACAGCAGGCATCGAGTATTTTTATACATTAATCGATGATGCGGTTGCCCGTGTCATGAAGTCAGAGGGAGGCTATATCTGGGCCTGTAAAAATTATGACGGGGATGTGATGAGTGATATGGTATCTTCCGCATTCGGATCTCTCGCCATGATGACTTCTGTTTTAGTATCGCCGGATGGATATTATGAGTATGAAGCGGCGCACGGAACAGTACAGCGTCATTACTACAAGCACCTGAAAGGGGAAGAGACATCCACCAACTCTGTTGCAACCATTTTTGCATGGACAGGAGCTTTGAGAAAGCGCGGCGAATTAGATTCCAATGAAGAGCTGGTTAAATTCGCAGACAGGCTTGAGAGGGCGACGATTGATACGATAGAAGAGGGTACGATGACAAAAGATCTTGCATTGATTACTACGCTTAAGAACGTCAAAGTTGCAAACAGCGGGGAGTTTATTAAAGCAATCGCTGAGAAATTATAACAAACAATTATAAAATATTACCTCCTGTTTAACCGATACTTATTCAGCAGGTTTTCCTCTAATGCGAGGAGATATTTACGATAAAGAAGGGGATCCTGATAGCCACATGGCCAGGATCTTTTTTTATTACTTAGGAAATCATTTGACTACGTCAAATCGCATCTGGTATGCAAAGTGTTCATACTAAAATGGAAAAAATTGTTGATTTCATATTGGCAACATGGTATAATCGATAGCATAATTACTCTAAAATCTACTTACCAAGTGACTGCAAAAGATAAATTTTGAATAACGAAAGGGGGAGTTTATGGTGTTATCGAATGAAGATTTTCAGCAGCTTGCGGGATTGTTTGATATAAAGCTGAGTCCGATCACCCGGCAGCTGGGGGCCATAGAAGGCAGACTCGAAACAGTGGAGAGTCGGTTGGATACAGTGGAGAACAGATTGGATACGGTAGAGACGCATCTGGTAGAAATAGATGAAAGGTTTAACACGGTAGAAACGCATCTGGTAGAAATGGATGAAAGATTCAATGCAGTAGAAGAGCATTTGGGCGAACAGGATGAAAGATTTAACACAATAGAGAAGCATTTAGGCGAAGTAGATGAGAAGTTTCATATTTTTGACAGGCAGATGGATACGATGCAGAATCAGATTACTTTGCTTATACGAAAGACAGACAAGATAGAAAAAGACCTGTCCGGAACAAAAGATATAGTATCAAAAATCGGAAATACACTGGATAATGAAGTACTGCCAAAACTGGGAGCATTACACGATGGATATCTGCAAAACAAAGACATCACATTTCGCTTGGCTACAAATATAGAGACAGAATCTTTGGAGAATATAAATACTTAAAAAAAATAGCAGAAGATCATTCTGAACGAATTAACAAATTAGAAAACAAATGCTTTGGTTAAGATAAGAATGTAATAATAGTAAATTTATGGTTGAAAAACAAAGGGAAATGTATTATAATGTAAATTAAGGATGAGGAGTCGTTCTCACCATATCTTGTACGAATATATCATTCATCTCTTCTCAATTATAAACTACTACTTCATTACGCGGCATCAGATGTACGAATCTCATTTCAACTGAATCTAAATAGAATTCTGATACTTCCAATCCTTGAAGTGAGAATGATTTCCATCCTTATACTGATGCACATGAAGAAAAAAACACTTGACATTATTTGACACCCTGGAATATAATAATAAAAAATTGAGAAATCCTTTGAGCAAAAGTAAGTAGCTTGGCAAACGGTTTTACAGAGAGCTGCCGGTTGGTGGAAGACAGCAGATACGAGTCATGCGAATGGGTTTGTGAGGAGCGCAGAGAACGCATATTGTCAGTAACTGTCGACGTGATCCCACGTTACGGGAACGGAGTATAAAAGTTTAGGCGGAGTACTCTTAGAGGAGAGTCTGTAATTTCAGAAGGACTCTTAAATTTGGGTGGCACCACGGTCTATCGTCCCTTGTATGAGGGATGACAGGCCTTTTTTGTTATTTAGAAAAGATAGGAGGATTCTATGTTAAGTCCAACATTAGAACAGGTGAAAAATTTATTGACGATTTATCCGACAGTACCGGTGTTTTATGAGGTGCTGGCCGATCATGTGACACCGATTCAGGTTTTTATGGCACTTCGAAAGGCCGGTACCCCGTCCTTTATGCTGGAAAGTGTGGAAAACAGAGATCAGTGGGGAAGGTATTCATTTATCGGTGTGAATCCCAAAAAGGAAGTAAAGATAAACGGCACAGAAATAGAGATTGACGGAACAAAACAGACAGTGGAAAACCATATTGCATATTTAATCGAAATGGTCAATGCATACCAATCTCCGGTACTTGTTGATAAACCAAAGCTTACCGGAGGATTTATCGGATATTTCGGTTATGATACCATTCGGTTTGTGGAAAAGAAACTGGTCAATGTGCCCGAGGATGATCTGAACATGCCGGAATGCCATTTGTGCATGTATGATGAGATTGTCGCATTTGATCACCTGACAAACCGGGTGATCGTGATCCAGAATGTTCATGAGGAGGATGATCTGGAGACAAAGTATAAGAGTTTGGAGCCAAGAGCAAGAAAATTGATCGAACAGATCGACAATTTCCGGATGTCCAGAAAAGAACGCACAGATAAAAAAGAGACAAAGGTAATTTCAAATATAACAGAAGAAGAGTACAAATCCAAGGTAGAAAAAGCAAAAGAATACATAAGAAACGGCGATATCTTTCAGGTTGTGCTCTCACAGCGGTTTGAGGTGGAAAGCGAGGCAGATCCGTTTGATGTTTACCGGTGTTTAAGAACAACAAATCCATCGCCGTACCTGTACTTTTTTGACTTCGTAGATTATCAGATTGCAGGTGCCTCTCCGGAGATGCTCGTAAGTGTCACCAATGGAATCGTGACGACGAAACCGATTGCGGGTACTGTGCCGAGAGGAACGACGAAAAAAGAGGATGATATTCTGGTCCGGCAGCTCATGCATGATCCAAAAGAACAGGCGGAGCACACGATGCTTGTGGATCTAGGGCGGAACGATGTGGGAAAAGTCAGCCGGTTCGGAACAGTACGTGTGGATAACTTTATGTCAGTAGAAAAATATTCGAAGGTGACCCATTTAGTCAGCGACGTACAGGGCGAGCTGAGAGAAGACAAAACTGCACTGGATGCCCTTATGAGCATACTTCCTGCCGGCACATTGTCCGGTGCCCCAAAAGTCAGAGCCATGGAGATCATTGACGAGTTAGAAGATAAAAAGCGAGGGCTATACGGCGGGACCGTGGGATATCTGGCATTTGACGGGAACATTGATACGTGTATCGCGATCCGTACGGTGCTTTTTAAAGATGGGAAAGGATATGTCCAGGCAGGAGCTGGAATTGTGGCTGATTCAGAACCGGAAAAAGAATACGAAGAGACTAAAAACAAAGCGCTGGCAGTCATCAATGCTATTAAGGAGGCGGCAGAATTATGATTTTATTAATAGACAATTACGATTCCTTTACTTATAACGTCTGTCAGGGGATCGGCGAGCTGTATGAGAATATTGAAGTCGTCAGAAATGATGAGATTACAGTGGAAGAACTGGCACAAAGAGAGATCGAAGCGCTGATTATCTCTCCGGGACCCGGATATCCGGAATCTGCGGGTATTTCAAAGGAGGCAGTCCGATATTTTGTAGGAAAAGTTCCGGTGCTTGGGATCTGTCTGGGACACCAGGCCATCGGTGAGGTATTCGGGGCTAAGACGGTTCGTGCCAAAACTCTGATGCACGGAAAACAGAGTAAGATTCAGATTGACAGCAGTCTTCCTCTGTTTCAGGGACTGCCGGAAATAATCCCGGCAGCCAGATACCATTCTCTGATCCTTGAGGGGGAGAGTATACCGGAAGTGCTCACGGTTGCGGCCGAAGACGATGAGGGACAGATCATGGCTGTAAAACACAGAGACTATGACGTGTACGGGATACAATTTCATCCGGAATCTATTTTGACGGAATCCGGAAAAGCAATTTTTAAAAATTTCTTAAAGATAGCAGGTATAGAGACAAAGACAGAAAAGAAGGTGGAAGAGATGGAACCGGCACAGAAAACTGCGATGAAACCATATTTAGAAAAAATTGTCGAGGGAAGACATCTGACAGCTGATGAGGCATACGGAGCTATGGACTGCATTATGTCAGGAGGCGCAACCCAGGCGCAGATCGCAAGTTTTGTCACAGGGCTGCGCATGAACCATGAGACTGTGGATGAAATTACCGGATTTGCAAAAGTCATGCGCGCGAAAGCAGCCGTTGTTCCCAATGAGACAGAGGCCATTGATATTGTAGGAACCGGCGGTGACTTGGCCAGCAGTTTTAATATCTCCACAACATCCGCATTTGTGATTGCAGGGGCGGGACAGAAGGTTGCAAAACATGGAAACCGAAGTGTCTCATCTAAAAGCGGGGCGGCCGATGTGCTGGAAGCCCTGGGTGCCAAGATCGGACTTTCTCCGGAGCAGAATCAGAAATGCCTGGAGGAGGTGGGAGTCGCCTTCCTGTTTGCACAGACACACCATGGCTCTATGAAATATGCCGGACCTGTGAGGGCTCAGCTTGGAGTGAGATCCGTATTTAACATTTTAGGGCCTCTGGCAAATCCGGCTATGACAAATTATATTGTACTGGGTGTATACGAGGAAGATCTTCTGAGACCTATGGCGGAAGTCATGCAGAATCTGGGTGTGAAGCAGGCAATGATCGTGTACGGGGATGACTGTCTGGATGAGATCTCCATATCCGATACGACCAGTATCTGTGAGATCCGGGACGGGAAGCTGATTTCTTATAAGATCAGCCCGGAAGAATTCGGAATATCTATGGCGGAAAAGGATTCTATCAAAGGAGGAACATCGGATGAAAATGCGGTGATCACAAGAGAAATTCTGACGGGAAAAGAACAGGGGCCGAAAAGGGACATCGTACTTCTCAATGCGGGAAGCGCCCTCTATACCATAGGGGCAGCAAAAGATATGAAGGAAGGAATCGAGATGGCAAGGCGGTCCATTGACTCCGGCAGTGCCATAGAAAAACTGAACCAATTCATTGAATTTACCAATCGCTATTAGGAGAACACCAATGATTTTAGACGATATTGTAGAGAAGAGAAAAGAACAGCTTGAGAGGGAAAAAGAAAATTTCCCTCTGGAAGATATGAAGGAGATGGCTTTACATTCCAAGAGAGTCTCCCTGGATTTTAAAGCTGCACTGAAGGCTGATGGAATTTCGATTATATCCGAAGTAAAGAAAGCGTCCCCATCCAAAGGAATCATCTCAGAAGATTTCCGTCCAACAGAGCAGGCGAAAGCCTATGAAGAAGCCGGTGCAGATGCTATTTCCTGTCTGACAGAGGAACATTTTTTTAAAGGAGCAAGTAAGTATCTGGCGGATATCAGAGCCAGCGTAAACCTGCCGATCCTGAGAAAAGACTTTATATTTGACGAATACCAGATTTATGAGGCAAAAGTGCTGGGAGCCGATGCAGTCCTGCTGATCGCTGCGATCCTTTCGGAAGTAAAACTTTTGAAGCTTTCCCGGCTGGCGGCATCTCTGGGACTGTTTTGTCTGACAGAAGTCCACAATGAGGAGGAACTTCAAAAAGTCATCCGGTGCAAATGTGATATTATCGGCATCAATAACCGGGATTTGAAAACATTTCATGTGGACTTGAATACTACGAAACGATTGGCGGAACTGGTACCGTATGATGCAGTGCTCGTCTCTGAGAGCGGCATGAAAAATGGAGCTGATATAAGGGAAGTAAAGGAGTATGGTGCCGATGCGGTGCTGATTGGAGAGACCCTGATGCGCGCGGGAGATATTAAGAATACAATCAATGAACTGAGAGGAAGCCTATGAAAATTAAAATGTGCGGGCTTCGCAGACCGGACGATATAATTTACGCAAATGAGTATCTTCCGGATTATATAGGATTTGTTTTTGCTGAGAGCAGAAGAAAAGTCAGCGGCGAAGAGGCAAAAAATCTGGGGGCTCAGCTGGATCCGTTTATTAAGAAAGTCGGCGTTTTTGTAAATGAACCGGTCCGGTCACTGATTACCATATCTAAACAGGCGGGACTCGACATCATTCAGCTGCACGGAGATGAAGGAGAAGAGTACATCAAAGAAGTGAAACATGAAACCGGAAAAGAACTATGGAAAGCTGTCCGGGTGAGAATGGTAAAAGATATTCAGGAGGCACAGAGACTCCCGGCGGATAAGCTTTTGCTGGACAGTTTCTCAGAAGAGTCTTATGGAGGCACGGGGAAAGTCATGGATTTTGCGGTGCTTGACCAGGCAGATATCCGGAAACCGTATTTTATAGCGGGAGGTCTTACGGTTGAGAATCTGCCGGAGATCTTAAAAAAGGCAGAGCCGTATGGGATTGATATCTCCAGCGGGATTGAGACTGAAGGGGTAAAAGACAGGGAAAAGATGCTCAAGGTAATACAGTGTGTAAGAGGAGGAAAAGATGAGTAAAATCGGAAGATTCGGAGATTTCGGAGGACAGTATGTGCCTGAGATCGTGATGAACGCGGTCAATGAACTGAATGAGGCATATGAAACATATAAAAATGATCCAGACTTTTTGGAAGAGCTGCATGAATATTATAAAAACTATGCAAACAGGCCGTCTATGCTTTACGAGGCAAAGCGTATGACCAAAGATCTGGGAGGTGCAAAGGTATTCCTGAAAAGGGAAGATTTAAATCACACCGGAGCCCATAAGATCAACAATGTGCTGGGGCAGATATTGCTTGCGAAGAGGATGGGCAAAAAGCGCATCATTGCCGAGACCGGAGCAGGGCAGCACGGAGTGGCCACAGCCACAGTGGCGGCGCTGTTTGATATGGAATGTGTCGTCTACATGGGAGCGGAGGACGTGGAACGCCAGAGTCTCAATGCTTATCGGATGGAACTGCTGGGAGCAAAAGTTGTGGCCGTGCAGAGCGGTACGCGAACCTTAAAAGACGCGATCAACGAAGCTATGAGAGACTGGGCTACGAATATTGAGACAACTTTTTACTGCATCGGTTCTGTTATGGGGCCTCATCCTTATCCGACCATGGTCAGGGATTTTCAGAAGATCATCGGGGAAGAGACGAAATGCCAGATGCAGGAAAAGGAAGGAAAACTTCCGGACTGTGTGATCGCCTGCGTGGGCGGCGGGAGCAATGCCATGGGAGCTTTCTATGACTTTGTAAAAGATAAGAATGTGCGCCTTGTCGGAGCCGAGGCGGCGGGAAGAGGGGTTCATACAATCCAGCATGCGGCCACGATCGCCAGGGGAAGCAAGGGTATTTTTCACGGAATGAAGAGCCTTTTTCTTCAAAATGAGGAAGGACAGATTGATGAGGTTTATTCTATTTCCGCAGGTCTTGACTATCCGGGAATCGGACCGGAACACGCCCACCTTCATGACATTGGCAGGGCAGAATATGTGAGCGTCACGGATGAACAGGCGGTATGCGCGTTTGAGTACTTAACAAAGATGGAAGGGATTATTCCGGCCATTGAATCAGCCCATGCGGTAGCTGCAGCAATGGAAATCGTTCCGAATATGAAAAAGGATGAAAGTGTTGTGATCTGTCTGTCCGGCCGGGGAGACAAGGATGTATTTCAGGCAGCAAGATATAGAGGGGTGAAGTTAGATGAGAATTAAAGAAGCATTTGAGAAGAGAAAGAAAAATGGACAGAAAGCGCTGATTACCTATATCGTGTCCGGTGATTTTGGATATGAGACTACAAAGAAAAATATCATGAGTATGGTAAATGCCGGTGCGGATATCGTAGAGATCGGAATTCCGTTTTCTGATCCCATAGCAGAAGGGATCGTTATCCAGGAAGCCAGCCAGCATTCGCTGGAAGGCGGAACTACGCTGGCCGGAATTTTTAAGATGGTGAAGGAACTCAGAAATGAAACCGATACACCGTTTGTGATGATGATGTACTTAAATACGATTTACCGTTTTGGGACGGAACGTTTTTTTGACCTCTGTAATGAATGCGGGATTGACGGTGTCATCGTGCCGGATATGCCGTTTGAGGAGAAGGATGAGATACAGGGAACAGCCACGGCTCATGGTGTTGACAACATCAGCCTGGTAACGCCTGCTTCTCACGACCGAATCGAATCCATTGCGAAGGACGCAGAGGGATTTTTGTACTGTGTCTCATCTATTGGTGTAACAGGGACGAGAAATGAGTTTTCCACAGACTTTGACGCATTTTTTGATGTGATTAAGAAAAACGCAGATATTCCCTGTGCGGTTGGATTTGGAATTTCAGGTCCGGAACAGGCCAAAAAGATGAGTCAGTATTGTGACGGCGTGATTGTGGGCAGCGCTATTGTAAAGATCATCAGCGAGTATGGGGAAGACAGTCCAAAAAAAGTATATGAGTTTACAAAAAGCCTTCGGGATGCGCTGGATGAATAAAATTTTGTGCAAAATGTACAAATTATATAGATGTGTAAATGTCAGATATTAATAAAATTTAAAAATATTTTTTTGAAAACTTATTAAATTTTAAAAAATGTGGTAAAATAAGTATATAATACAAAATGCTGAGACCGGACTTAACTCCGGTCTTCTTTTATTCCATAGGAAAGTTTGTCCACGTTGTTATTTTTCAGAGAAAGGAGTTACACTGCAGTGCAGATAGAGGAACGGATACAAGAACTTATAAAGGCTGCCGGGCAGAACCATAATGTCATTCAGCTGGATGAGGTCGATCAGGTCTTTGATAAGAGTTTGAGTGAGCAGGAATTTGATTATGTTATCGGCCGTCTGAAAGACCAAAATATAGAATTTTCGGATTTTACAGCGGCAGGCCATGCAGACACGGCGGAAGCTGAAAATGCTGTGATGGAGGATTCAGTGAAGGCTTATCTGCACAGGATAGGCAGGATTCCGCTGCTTTCCAAAGACCAGGAAGAAAGACTGGCAAAGGAAATTGAAGCGGGAAGCCAGTCGGCAAAAGATAAAATGATCAATTCCAACCTGCGTCTGGTCGTCAGTGTTGCAAAAAGGTATGCTGCAGGCAGCGGCATGGCGCTTCTGGATCTGATCCAGGAAGGCAATATAGGACTTATGAAAGCGGTGGACAAGTTTGATTACCGAAGAGGATACAAGTTTAGTACCTATGCCATGTGGTGGATCCGGCAGTCTGTCACGAGGGCTATCGCGGACCAGGCCAGGACGATCCGGATACCCGTCCACATGAAAGAAAAGATGGGGAAAGTCAGTGGTGCGGCCAGAAAATTTTTGGAAGAAAACGGACGGGAACCCAATGCGGATGAACTGGCAGAACTGATGGAAATCAGCAGGGATCAGATGGATGAGATCATGAGATTGTACAGTGACACTGTATCTCTAGACTCTCCGGTCGGAGAAGAGGAAGATGCGATGCTCATGAATTTTGTAGCGGACGAGAGCATGCCGGAACAATATCAGACGGCGGAGCAGGGAATTCTCTCTGAACAGATAAATGAGATATTGTCGGAACTCACCGAACGTGAACAGACGATTTTAAGGCTGCGTTTTGGATTTGTAGAAAATAGGATCTGGACACTGGAGGAAGTAGGGAGAGAATATCATGTGACAAGAGAGCGCATACGCCAGATCGAAGGAAAAGCTTTGAGAAAGCTGAAAATGAAAAAGGAAACGAAATCTCTAAGAGCCTATATTGAAGACTGATTTTGGTACTTTTTTAAAAAATCAGCCGGCGGAAGAAAAATTCCCCCGGTTGATTTTTTTTTCATTCTCCTTTATACTTTGCATCGAAACATGAAGCTGCAAAGGAAAAGGGTAAAAGATGAGAGAGAAAAGGTATGAGGAACTGGTTCCATATGTAGAACAGGCGAAACAGGGCAGTGAAGATGCGTTTGCCTATCTGTACGAAGCGACCATAGAGCCGACCCGTTATTTTGTCTATAATTTCTGTAAAAATAGAAATAAGGTGGAAGATCTTCTTCAGGAAATCTATCTGGAAGTGTACCGGTCTCTGCCTTCTTTAGAAGATAATATGGCGTTCTGTGCCTGGCAGCGCCAGATTACATATCATTGCTGCGTAAAATCTATAAAAGAGAATGAAGAAGCTTTTATCGGGGATGACAACATTGAATTTATAAAAAGTCTGACGGACAGCAGTGAAACTCCCCAGGATGTAGTTTTGCAGAATGAAAAGTCAGAACTGCTGAACAGGTGTATCCAGAAGCTGCCGGAAAAGCAGAGAGCTGCTCTGTTACTTTACTCTTTTCAGCAGATGCGGATGAAAGAAATCGGAAAGGTCCTGGACTGCAAAGAGAATGCAGTAAAAAATCTTTTGTTTAACGCCAGAAAGAATTTGAAAAAACAGATCGAGATGCTTCCTCAGGAGGAACGGGATGTGCTGAACATCAGAAGCTTCGGTGTCTTTACTCTCTATCCGTTCCTGCGGGAGTCTCTTACTTATGCGTCTAAAAAAGGAGTGAAGCAGGGCACTCTCATGATCAAGAAGGCTGTGATGGGAGCTGCCGTGGCCGCGGGAGTCGGAATCACGGGAGTTCTTGTATTCGGGAGCACGGATCTTCCGGAGCAGGACTTCCATGAAATTCAGCTGAAAAGTCCGGACTGGGAGACTCACGATCTGTCCGGACTACGGATACCGAAAAAGAAAGTGAAAAAAACATTGCCAGTGTCGGTTCCGGTAAATGTGACCAGAATCAGGGGGGATAAGAAGAAGGAAAGGCTTGAGATTTATGTGACCGGAGATGTAAACTTCGAAAGCACGTTTGCAAAAGACAAGAAAGGAAAGATTTTCAGACCGGAAAGTTACAGCAGTCAGAAAAAGGTTCTGTATTTTTCTGTTTTTGTGAATGATTTTGAACTCCATTTAAAATCAAAGGACGGAACAACAGAGATTTTTGATTTCCGGCAGAAATAACTGAGATCAAGAAGGATTGCCATGCTGGTGCTCCTTCTTTTTTTGTTCCACAGGAAAACTGTTCTGTGGAATAAAAAATATTGGTTTTTGGTCTAACTCTTTTTTTCGGTACCAATACCTGATAAGAAAAAATGTCAGATTACGAGGAAAAGGAGCAGCAGTTATTAAAAGAAAAATTTTAGTCTTCTTGTTGGTCATTGCATTTGGAACGGGACAGGCTATGGTTTTTGCCGAGTCCGATGTACAGGAAGCAGCAGAGGTGGCAACAGAACCGACAGAGGATAGAAAGCCTGAAGCGGACATAGGAAATACAGAGGATACAGAATCGACAACAGAAGAATCGGAGACCGAAACCAGTACCCAAGCGGGAGATTTGTCAAAAGACATGGAAGAAATTGGGGGGGGGCTTAAGCAGATTTAAGAATACAGAAAATATTACAGAAACATTCCTGGATGCTAATGAGACGATCGTCCCTCTGGTGAATAAAGTTTCTGAAAAGTCTCTGAAAAAGACGAAAGAAGGACAGACCATGCTGGATGTGAGTCTTGGTAATATTAGGATCAATCAGACAGGTGCATCAGGCGGAGGACTTTCAGAGGCAGAGACAGAGCTGAATCCGAATGGTTATTATATCACAGGAGAGACCGTGAATTACAACGTGGTTGTAGTAAAAGGGGTTAAAACGGAACTGACATTTGACAATGTAAAGATTCAAAGCAATAACATTACCCGAAACTGTGTGGTTGTCTCACATGCCGATGTGACGATTACATTGAAGGGGGATAATAAATTGAGGTGCAATTATGGAACTGGTAGTACTGGAGGAACAGCCCTTGCCAAAGATGGGATGGATGGTTTCCTCACTCTGCAGTGTGAATATGCAGGAAGATATAAAAAATATCAGGATTTCAGGGGGCAATGTCAAAGCAATTGGTACTGCTAATGGCCCAGGGATTGGCGGAGGATACGGAAGCGACTTTGATGGATTATATATAACCGGAGGAAAAGTTGAAGCAAAGGGAGGTGCAAATGCACCGGGTATCGGGACAAGTATAGGTTATAGAAATGACTACAAGCTGAAAAATGTGCAGATTAGCGGCGGAGATACGGTTGTCATTGCCATCGGAGATAAAAGCACAAATATGCCCGGGATCGGAGCGGCCGGAGGGAATGATTATGTCAGCAGCGTAACGGCAGAGCCTGACCCAGGCTATCAGGGATATATTCAGGACGGTACGAGCCTTGAGGATTACAGCTTTATGGAGGGAACGCCGTTCCATGAAAAGACCGATATCCGGGTAGGAAGATTCTACACGAAGGTTTACTTTGGACCGTTCCGGGATGTGAACGGAATTGAGGATGATACGAAAGAGCAGATCGGAGCCAACCATGTGATCAGCAAGAGCGG
>NZ_QTXQ01000012.1:1144-65576 GCF_003461725.1 Anaerostipes sp. AF04-45 | reverse complement strand
TAATTATAAAATTGAATAATTGAAAATTTAGAATTGAGCAGGACTGTATGAATGAATTTACTTCCTGTGCATTTGTGTTTGGTTTGATATTGTTAAATAAATAAAAACGATCGGCTAAAAATATGAGGAATAGAATTAGGAAGACAGAATTTAAATCTTAGATAGGAGAGTAATAAAAAGCAGGGAATATGCAGAGTATGAGATCAGCAGGCCGGTGAATCACGGGAATCCGTATGGATGAGAATGACCGGCACTTTTGCAGGATCCGGGGAAGATGGTTCAGCCGCAGAAGGTGAAAAAACCGGAGAAAATATTGTGCCTGAAGTTTGATCTTATGGCGGAAAGAAAAAAGATAGAAGCACCGCAGCATCGGCAGGAAAAAAGAGAGCGGCACATTATCTCTGAAACTGCCTTCCTCTCTCTGTATATATAGTTAAAATCCGGTGATTTTTTCGACACCTTCCACGCCAATTTCCAAAAGAAGCTGTTTTGAGGAAGCAAAATTATTCTGAAAAAGACTTTGGAATGCGCGGGCGAGCTGTTCGTAGTCTGAATGGGCGCAGCTTTTTCGAATAGACGCAGAAATCTTAGTCCATCCGGTAACTGGTTCAGCACCTGTTTCTTCCAGGCGAAGGATACTTCCTTTTAACAGCAGGAGCGTAAGCTTTTTGTAAATTTCCTGCACAGCCGCAAAGGGACAGTACCTGATTACAGACTGCAGCCCGATGCTGACCGCATGTACCAAAGATTTTTTTTCATCGGGTATGGATGCAGCCGCAAAAAGTTCCTTCAGCATTTTACGCGGGACATGTGGGAGAGATACAAGCATAACCGGAACGCTGATGATCGCCAGAATTTGCAGAGCTTCTAAAAAGTTTCTCATATTGTCATCCAAAGTCAAGTCCTTCAGTTTATATGGAATATCTGGTCCGCCCCGGGAAATAACAAAAGTACCCACCCCGTTGACTGTTTCTGTGACGCCCAGCTTATTAAGAAGAGCAATCGTTCGCCGGACAGTAATCCCGGAAATATGATAAATATCTGCTAAAGTATGACTGTTAGGAAGCCGTGTGCCGACAGGATAGACATCTTGATTGATTCTGCAGATCATATCAATCGCAACGACATCACAGTAGCGGGTACGCCCTTTGCGGGGCTCCCAGCTGAAAAATTCCTGCGCTTTGGAATCCGCATCGCACTCTGTGTTTCTGAGATAATCTTTGATGGCATCAAAAAATGTGCCGCATAATTTCTCCAGTTTTTCTTGAAGAACAAACGAAGTGTCCTGATGTTGATTTCGGATACAGTCTGCATATTCTGAGGCAATATGCTGCAGGAAGGAATCCGCTTTTTCTTTTCCGTATTTTAAATATAAGATATCCAGAAATGCACTCCCAGAAAAAGAACTGATGTCATAATAAAGGCTGAGTACAGTTTGATTGCCCAGCAAATGCAGAGAACGTTCAAACTGCTGGTAAAGACCGCGTCCGGCATGCTGTCCCTGTGCAATTTTTTTTAACCAGAGAGAAGAGGATGCTTTTTTAAAATGCTGAATATTATAAGTGCAGAGTGCCGGAGAGATCAGCTCAAGACTGTGGCATAAATCCAGCACTGATTTTATACGCCGTTTAAAAACATTACTTTCAAGATAATTTTCATAGGGTTTCTTTAAAACTGCAGTGGCACTTCCGCGGTAAAGTTTTATCTGTCCATCCTTTTCAAGCAGTTTGAGTGCTCTCTGTGCAGGACAATAAGAGACATGGAAACGATCAGCAATCTCTTTAACAGAAGGGAACCGCTCTCCATTATCGTAAAAACCCATCTGTATTTTACCTGAAAGATTGCGGTAAATGGTCTGTTCCTGACTGTGGTAATTAGACATACTTTGATTCCTTTCTCGATGGTCTGGTTCGTGAAAATTATGCTGTCATTATAATATCACAAATCATATTGGATAGGATGATATTTCACCTGGATGAGACAATATATGATATAATATGAACAAGGTAAGTGCATGGGTATTATTTGAAATAAGGGGGAGACAAAGATGACACACAGAGAAAAGATCGGTTGTATGGCAGCAGATGGGTCCCCTATAGATTTGTCAGAAGCAATGATTTTCGAATGGGATATAGAACAAGACAGGATAACATGTACGCAGAGCAATGGAGTAGAAGTTTGTATCAGAGATGTGTGTTTTGACACAGACCAGGCTGACAGCACATTTCTTCGGATCCATCCGGAAGATATTCCGGCACTGGCTGAGTTCAGGAACCGGGTAAGACAGGGGAATCTATACTCTATGTCAGAATTCCGGTGGAAAGATTCTGAGGAAAGGTATACCTGGTGCAGAATCTATGCGATTATCCGCTATGACGGACAGAAAAAGCCTGTCAAGGCAGTTGGAAGTGTCTGGAATATTCAGAAGGAGAAACAAAGAATACAGAAATTGCGGTATCGGGCAGAAAAAGATGCTCTGACAGGGGTATATAACCGGGAAGAGACAGAGAAGAGGATAAAGCGTTATCTTGAGATGCACTCAGACAATCAGTGTGCTCTGTTTATGATTGATACAGATAACTTTAAACAGATCAATGATACAAAAGGACATATGCTGGGAGATGTGGTACTCACAGAAATGGCTTCGGGAATGAAAAAGCTCATGAGGGAAAGCGATATTGTGGGCAGGATCGGAGGAGATGAGTTCGCCATATTCATGAAGAATATTCCTTCATCACAGGCGGCTGAAAAAAGAGCGGGAGAGCTGTCGGAAATGTTCGCCCATTTGTTTGAAGATGAAAAACAGGAAGTCCAGGTGACCTGCAGTATTGGGATAGCCCTTTCACGGAGAATGGAAAGGATTTTAATTCCTTATACCGGTGTGCGGACCATGCTCTTTATCAGGCAAAAAAGCAGGGAAAAAGCAGATACGTACTGTATAACAAAGAGAAATCTTTCTGTGTGGATGAAGCAGAATATTCTTTTTTAGGCACGGCGATAGATTCGGAGAAGGAATTTTCAGACGGACCGGATAATCTGGCGCGCTATGTATTCCGAATTCTATATGATATGGAAGATATCGATGAGGCTGTTCAGATGATTCTTGAAATTGTAGGAAAGCAGTTTGATGTGAGTCGTGCATATGTTTTTGAAAGCAGTGAGGACGGAGAGTGCTGTTCCAATACATATGAGTGGTGCAATAACGGTATAGTTCCTGTAAAAGAAAAACTGCAGAATCTTGCGTACAGTCAGTTTGGAGATTACCAAAACCTGTTTAAAGACAATTCGGTTTTCTATTGCCGGGATATTCGTACATTGACACGGGAGCAGACAGAAATATTTGAGGCACAGGGCATAAGTTCAACTCTTCAGTGTGCCTTTTGGAATGAAAATAACCTGAGCGGATTCCTTGGATTCGATGAGTGCACGGGTGTCCGCCTGTGGACAAAAGATGAAGTAAATGC
The DNA here is from genome assembly GCF_003461725.1 of Anaerostipes sp. AF04-45. NCBI lineage: Bacteria > Bacillati > Bacillota > Clostridia > Lachnospirales > Lachnospiraceae > Anaerostipes > Anaerostipes sp. AF04-45. Next base: position 62,112 of record NZ_QTXQ01000012.1, on the reverse strand, counting down.
CCTGTCGCTGATCTCACAGATTTTGGCTACGTTTTTGCAAAAGAAAAAGATTTTAGAACGGAATAAGAAGATAGAACAAGAACTGCAGTTTGTCCGGGAGGCGGGATTCCCTGTTCGCTGCGATGATAATGACTGCCATATTGCAGCGGAGAAAAGTATTGTAGATTGTATCCATTGTCTTACTTCTTCTGGATATCTGGAAGATTCTATTGAATATGTATTGGAGATCATCAGAGAGTATTATCAGTCGGACCGCGTCTATATTATGGAAATAGAAGAAGAGCGCGGCATTGCCCGCAATACATATGAAATTTGTGCTAAGGGTGTGGAACCTCAGATAACATTTCTGCAGAATATTCCTATCGAGGCGGCAGTATTCTGGCTTAAAGGATTTGAAACCAGGGATTATATAAGAATAGAGAACATTGAAAATCTGGGAGAGGACCGGAGTCTGGAATACGAAATATTAAAAGAACAGGGGATTCAGAGTCTTCTTGCTGTCCCTCTGTATGTTAAAGGGATGATAAAAGGATTTCTGGGGATCGATGATGCCAAAAGATATAAGAATAACATTCGTTATCTGAGAGAACTCTCCTATTTCCTTGAAAATGAAATAGCAAAAAACGCTTTGAAAAGCAAACTGGAACAGATGAGCTATCAGGACTCTATGACCGGTCTGGAAAACCGGAACAGTTATACACAATACTGCGGAGACTTTTTGGAAGGCAGACCGGTCCCGGCAGGGGTTATCTTTATGGATATCAATGGGCTTAAGATCATGAATGATAAGAAGGGTCATATGTATGGGGATATTCTGATCGGATATATCGCAAACAAAATGAAACAGTTTTTTCCGGAGGGCAGGAAATTCCGCCTCAGCGGAGATGAGTTTCTGATCGTGACAGAAAGGATTGAATACAGTAAATTCAGAACAATGCTCAGTGCCATGGAAAAAAGCCTGTCTGAAGACGGCCGGTGTATTGTTTCAGTTGGAACATCGTGGAGCGATGTACAGGAAGACCTGCCGGAACTGGTGAATAAAGCAGAACGGCTCATGACCATTAATAAACATGATTATTACAGAGAAAATAAGAATATTGCCGCAGAGAAAGTACCATTATTAAGAGAACTTTTGGGATCGATTGTAAAGAAAGAGTTTTTAGTATATCTGCAGCTTAAGCTGCATGTAAAAACAGGACAGATAGACAGTGCTGAAGTATTAGTACGGTACAGAGAAAAAGACGGGTCTATCGTATCACCGTTTAAATTTGTTCCACTGCTGGAAAGTGAGAGACTGATTTCCTATATCGATTTTTTTGTCATGGAAGAAGCGTGCAGACTGCTTACAAAGTGGAAAAACACCAGCCTGTCTGATATGAAACTTGCACTAAATTTTTCTGGAATTACATTATTTGACGACCATTTTTTTGAAAACTTCTGTAAGATTTTCGGGAAATACGATTTAAAACCGGACCAGCTTGAACTGGAGATCACAGAGACTCAGGAGACATTGAACAAAAAACAGATGGCCTACCTTCTTAAGCAGCTGAAGAATTATGGTTTTTGTATTGCTTTAGATGACTTTGGAGTAGAATACTCTTCCTATATACAAAAATATCAAAAGTCAGACAAAGGAGATATTTTGGTAAAACATATTATTCAAATGAGTCATGCGATCGGAATTCAGTGCTGCGCAGAAGGGGTGGAGACAGAGGAACACTTTGCTATAATCAGGATATATAATATGAACAAGGTGGGGTTTGAGCAAGAAAGAGACCGGCTTATTGAAGGAGAGGGTTATGACAGATCGGAAAATAGAGCTGCCGTCAGAAGGAGGCAGTGTGGAGCAGAACAGGCGTCAGGAAAAGAAAGCAGAATACTTTAAATGGATGCTGGATGAGTATGTGGGGAATATTTATATCTCAGATATTGATTCCTATGAGCTTCTGTATCTCAATAAGACTTCCTGTGATACCTTATGCCTTCCGAAAGAACAGCTGATAGGAAGAAAATGTTATGAAGTGATTCAGGGAAGGACATCTCCCTGTCCTTTCTGCAATAATGACTGTCTCACGGAGGATGAATTCTATGAATGGGAATTCTACAATCCGGTTTTGAAACGTTCGTTTCTGATCAAAAACCGTATTATTGACTGGGAAGGGCATAAGGCACGGATTGAACTGTCTAATGATAATCTGAGTCCGGAATATAAACTGGAGAAAAGAGACAGGGAAAGAGAAGCCATTATACGGACAATACCCGGCGGATTTGCCCGGGTGGATGCCGAGGATTTAAGAACGGTTATCTGGTATGGCGGAGGGTTTCTGCAGATGATCGGCTATACTGAGGAACAGTTTGAAAATGAACTTCAGTCTAAATGCGACTATGTGCATCCGGATGACATAGAACGCACGGTGGAGATCATGGAAAAATCCAGAGAGACCGGTGAAGATACAGCGGCAGAGGGGCGTATTGTAACCCGGGACGGAAAGATTAAAATCCTCACAATGACCTTCAGTTATGTCAGCGCGAAAGACAGCTGGGACGGGAAAGATTCTTTCTACAGCATTGGGATTGATATTACAAAGGAGAGAGAAGAGCAGGAACGGCAAAAAACGGCACTGCAGGACGCATATCAGGCAGCGAGAGTAGCAAATGCAGCCAAGACAAACTTTCTTTCTTCTATGTCTCATGATATACGGACACCGATGAATGCCATTATGGGCATGGCGGCCATCGCACAGGCAAATCTGGAATGTCCGGACAAGATACAGGACTGCCTGAATAAGATCAACACTTCAAGCAGGCATCTGCTCAGTCTCATCAATGAAGTTTTGGATATGTCTAAAATTGAGAGCGGAAAGATAAATATTTCGTTAGAGCAGATCAGTCTGCCCGACATGATTGGGGCAGTTATGGATATGTGCCTGCCGTTAATTAATGGAAAGCATCAGCAGTTTCAGATGAGTATCGGACATATAAACCATGAACATGTGATTGCGGACGGTGACCGTCTCCGCCAGGTCCTGATGAACCTGATTTCGAATGCTGTAAAATATACGCCGGAAGGCGGAACGATTACGCTGCGTATCAATGAGCAGTATTCACCGAATCCAAAGAAAAGTCAGTATGAATTTATTTGTATTGACACAGGAATTGGAATATCAGAAGAATTTCTGCCGCACATTTTTGAGCCTTTTTCAAGGGCAGAGGATTCCAGAATCAGTAAAATTCAGGGCACAGGCCTGGGAATGGCAATTACAGAGAATATCGTCCGTATGATGAATGGGACGATCGGTGTGGAGAGCAAGATTGGTACAGGAAGTAAGTTTACGGTATCTGTCCCGCTTGAAATCTGCGGCGAAGAAGAGGTATGCACAGAAGAACTATCCGGCCGGCCGGTACTGGTAGTGGATGATGACCGGATGACATGCGAGAGCGCTGCTGCACTTTTAGTTGAATTAGGCATGCGGGGAGAATGGGTGCTGTCCGGGAAAGAGGCGGTCAGCAGAGTTGTAGAGGCACATAACGCGGCGGAGGACTTCTTTGCAGTGATACTGGACTGGAAAATGCCGGAGATGGACGGGCTGGAGGTCACAAAAGCGATACGGGAAAATTTAGGCGGGCATGTGCCGATTATTGTGATATCTGCTTATGATTATTCCGAAATTGAAGAACAGTTTTTAGAGGCGGGCGCCGACGCATTTATAACGAAACCTCTGTTTAAGTCGAAGATTCTTCAGGTACTTCAATTGTTTGTCTCTGTGGACAAAGAAGACGATACAGGAGACAATGAGGAGGAAAAACAGACAGGAATAGAAGGGAAGAGGGTGCTTCTGGTTGAGGACAATGATATTAACAGAGAAATTGTCATAGAACTCCTGGAAATGAATCATGTGCATGTAGACTCAGCCGGAAACGGACAGCTCGGTAAAGAAGCTTTTGAGGCATCTGCACCGGGTGATTACAGTGCTATTCTAATGGATATTCAAATGCCGGTTATGAACGGGTATGATGCAACAGCTGCCATACGAAGCATGGAGAGAGACGATGCCCGCAAAATCCCGATCATAGCGTTGACGGCAAATGCGTTCACTGCTGATGCGGCAATGGGCTATAGTGCAGGGATGAATGATTACCTTGCAAAACCTGTAGATATTGAGCGCTTATTAGACGTGCTGCAAAAGTGGATTGATTAGGATTCGGGTCAGAACTTCGTATTGAATTTATTTTTAAACATAGTACAATAAAAGAGTAATACATCATGTTTTGTTTAGAAAAGAGGATTTATGAAAAAGTACAAAGGGATCGTTTTCTTTGATTATGACGGAACGACCGTGGACGATACAGATAATATTAGAAAAGCAACCCAAAAGACAATAGAATCTCTTGGAAGACTAAAGGAAAACGGGTATCTGACGATGCTGTGTTCGGGGCGCAGCAAACGTTTTCTGGAAGCGGATATCGATAAATTTGAGGGAGCTATCACCTGCAACGGGTCCTATACGGAAGTCGGCGGACAGGTTGTCAGTGATATTCACATTTCTGAAGAGGCGATGCAGAAGGTCATTTTCGGATATTTTTCAGAAGATACGGCTCTGCATATGGAGACACAGGATGTTACATATTATATGCACTATGATCAGCCGTTTTACCATGATTTCCGGAACTTTCTTGGATTTCCGGAACGCTGGTTCGCACCGTGGGAGACAAGAAAGGGAGAGAATATTACGAAAATCGTGATAAATTACAACAGGGAAGAGCTGATGGATGAAATACAGACGGAATTTGAAGGGGAGCTGCAGTGTGTGAAACCTTTTGAAGATATGAATATTTTAGATATTATGTCAAGAGGGATCACCAAGGGAAATGCTATTATAAATCTCATGGACCGGTATGGAATCAGCAAAAAAGACTGTTATGCCTTTGGCGATTCCGATAACGACATCGAGATGCTTGAGGCTGTAGGAACCGGCATTGTGATGGGGCGGCACAGCAGGGCAGCAGGAAAAGCGGCTGACATGCTGACGGGCACCGTAAGAGAAGAAGGCATCACAATGGCGCTGGAATCAATAGGACTGATATAAGCCTTATGAAGAAATCATATTTGTTCAGGGGAATTTTTTATGCGGCGGGACTTTTTATATTGGCTCTGGGGATTACTTTAAATACAAAAACAGGCCTGGGTGTATCGCCGATCATATCAGTTTCATACAGTATTTCAGCTGTATGGAACCTCAATTTCGGAAATATGACGCTGGTTCTCTATGGAATCTTCGTGGCTGCTGAAATGCTTCTTCATACCATCAGAAATAAACGGAGCATGAAGAGGGAAAGCACCATACTTGTACACGCAAATAAGGTCGATTTAAAGCTGGTGCTTCTTATGGACTTGCTGCAGTTTCCGCTGAGTCTGGTTTTTACACGATTTTTAAATGTTTTTTCAGCATGGATACCTGATCTTTCCTCGCTTAGTCCGGACAGCTTTGCCGGAAGTTCTTTAGGGAGGTTTACATTCCTGGCCATTGCGGTGGTTTTGACCGGGATCGGTGCGGCCATGTCTTTAAACATGCGGGTAATTCCAAATCCTGGAGATGGAATTGTACAGGCAATTGCGGACTGTGTCGGGAAGGAAACCGGACTTGTGAAGAACTGCTTTGACATATTAAACATCTCCGTTACGGCCATGACAGGCATGATTTTTGCGGGGAAAATCGTCGGGATTGGCATTGGAACGGTGGCCGCAGTGATCGGAGTCGGACGAACGATTTCAATATTCAACCATTTTGTCAGGGAGAAAATGGACACGCTGGCGGGGATGCAGGCAAGATAACAAAAGTTTAAGGGGTAAATTATAAGTTGTATCCCTGCAGGGAGCAGGGGAGGCAGTAGAAAAAGCTGTTTATTTTTTTAGTGTCACTTTGTATGTTTCTTGGTCAAGTGACGTTGTCGGAAGCAAAGGAAAAAGAACCTTCTGAGGAGAGGGGAAATCATTATCACACGATTGATTATAAAGTATCGGAATCAAAGACAAAAAATGCTCAATTCCGTTCACGAGACGTCCTTCCAGAGTCCTATGATGCTAGGGCAGAAAACTATGTAACCGATGTGAAAGACCAGAATCCATTTGGATCTTGCTGGACGTTTTCTGCCATGTCGACAGCTGAAACGAGTGTTTTAAAAAATGATTTAACATCAGATAAAAAAGGGGTTGATCTGTCAGAACTGCAGTTGGCATATTTCTTTTATCATCGGGAGAATGATCCTTTGGAGAATACAGAGGGAGATCAAGATAGAGTAGTAGGACAGTATGAAGGAAAGTCAGATGATTATCTTGAAAACGGCGGAAATAACTGGATGACGGCAATGTCGCTGTCCCAATGGCCGGGACCCGTCGACGAAAACAAAGCCACCTATGTCAATGATCTTGTAAATTATCCAAAATCTTTAAATGCAGAACTTAATTATTTGCATACGGAATATGCAATGAAAGATGCAGTTTTTCTTCCGGAAAGAGATATAAAAGGGATAAAACAAGCGATTATCAAAAATGGATCTGTCAGTGCTTCTTATGAAGCGACGAGTGACAGTTATAATAAACAATACTTTTATACCGGAAGCGATAAAAGCAATCATTCGATTACGATTGTCGGATATGATGATCGTATATCAAGGGAGTTGTTTGGAGAAAAGAAGCCGGAAAGTGATGGTGCGTGGATTTTAAAAAATAGCTGGGGCACTGGATCTGGTAATGGGGGATATTTTTATCTTTCCTATGAACAGCCTTTAAACTCTGCTGTGGCTTATGACTATATGGCAGCAGACACATAAGATCATAATTATTTTTATGATGGGTCCGCTTGTGTAAGTGAAGTTGGAATAACAGGAGGAATGCTGACTGCAGCCAATGTTTTTGAGGCAAAGAGCGGAAGTGCAAAAAGATCTGAATATTTAGAAGCAGTTTCTGTGGGAATCGCTGATGCAGACACTAATTACAGTGTCCAGATTTATACGGGCTTGAAAGATGTTTCTAATCCATACAGTGGAACCAAAGCTTTGTCACAGCCGGTTACTGGTTTTAAGGCCTATAAGGGATTTATACAATTGAATTGTCAGATAGAATAAAATTAAATCAAGGAAAATATTTTTCTGTTGTTGTAACATTGGAAAAGAAATCCGAGAACTCTGGCAGTATCTTTATAGCCAAAGACAAGAGGAACAGTTGGATAGCTAATGAGGAAAAAACTGCGCCGCAGCAAAGCTTTTTACTGTTGAATGGCAAATGGCTTGATACGCATGATTCTGTATCTACATCTATTGATCTGTTTTGTAACCGGATTAAAGCGTTTACTACTCAGATTGATACCCTTACGAATGAAAATATTGGCGATATACCTTCCTTGACTTATAATGGAAAAGCACAAAATCCGGATATCACAGTGACAAATGCCGGAATTGTTTTAAAGAAAGGAACGGATTATACCTTATCCTACAACAATGATACCAACGCGGGTACGGCAGCTGTAACAATTACGGGAAAGGCAATTATACCGGAACCGTTACAAAATCATTTTATATTGTTCCGAAGAAGACAAAGATCACCTGTGCTAGATCCAAAAAGTCAAAGAAGCTGACTTTAAAATATAAGAAAATGACAGGAGCAAGCGGATATCAGATCGCATACCGGAAAAAAGGAACAAAATCTTATAAGTATAAAAGAACTTCCAAGCGTTCTTATACATTGTCTAAGCTTTCCGGGAAAAAATCTTATCAGGTTAAAGTGCGCGCTTATAAAACGGTCGGGAAAACAAAATATTACGGGAGTTACAGTCCGCAGAAGACAGTTCGTATCCGCTGAGAAATGCAGGCAGAAGAACTCGCAAAACCAGAGACGGGAAACCGCCCTGTGACCAAAGATGGTCACAGGGCGGTTTCCTGATTTATGATTGCAGCAAACAGATTGTAGCTGAGCGGAAAAACTTATAAATACTTTTCTCCGTACCCATAGTTTTCTACGACATAGTCAATATCCTTGTCTCCCCGGCCGCTCAGACAAACGAGGATAGAACCTTTCTTCATTTCCTGTGCTTTCTTCTTTGCATAGGCAACCGCATGGGAACTCTCAATGGCCGGAATGATCCCCTCATAGCGGGAAAGTTCAAAAAATGCTTTCATGGCGGCTTCATCGTCTGCCGTCTCATAGGAAACCCGTCCTAAATCATTTAGGAATGCGTGCTCCGGGCCGACAGAGGGATAGTCAAGTCCGCTGGCGATAGAGTAGACCGGAGCGGGCTCTCCATCTCTGTCTTTCAGCATGATGCTTTCAAATCCGTGCATGACTCCTTTTTCTCCATAAGTCATAGATGCGGCGTGATCACCTAAGGCTGAGCCCCGGCCCAGCGGTTCCACGCCCACGATGTCTACCGGCTCATCGACAAAGGGAATGAACATGCCGATGGAATTGCTGCCTCCTCCGACGCAGGCGCAGACTACATCGGGCAGCAGCCCTGTCATCTCTATAAACTGCTCTTTCGCCTCATATCCTACAACAGACTGAAAGTCACGGACCATCAGCGGGAATGGGTGAGGACCCAGGGCAGATCCGATACAGTAAATAGAATCCTTATAGTTTTTTGCGTAAGAATCAAATGCAGAATCAACGGCTTCTTTTAAAGTTTTTAATCCGTGTGTAACGGGAACGACGTTTGCACCGAGAATTTTCATGCGGGTCACATTTGGAGCCTGTTTTGCAATATCCACTTCTCCCATATGTATTTCACATTCCAGTCCGAAAAATGCCGCCGCCGTTGCGAGAGCCACGCCGTGCTGACCGGCTCCGGTCTCGGCGATCAGACGTTTCTTTCCCATGAATTTTGCCAGAAGGCCTTCTCCCATGCAGTGATTCAGCTTGTGGGCGCCGGTATGATTTAAATCTTCCCGTTTCAGATAGATTTGGCAGTTTCCGTACATATTCGAGAGCCGTTCACAGTGATAGACCGGTGTGGGTCTTCCCTGAAATTCTCTGCGGATTCTCCGGAGTTCATTGATAAACTGGGATGAGTGGCAGATCGTCTGGTAAGCCTCTGAAATTTCTTCAAAGGCGGGTTTTAACTCATCCGAAAGATAAGCGCCGCCGTAAGGGCCGAAACGTCCTTCCTGATCAGGGTAGTTTCTTAAATAAGTTCTGTAATCCATAATTTCCTCCTATCGGTATGATGATTTACGTTCTTTGATCAAAGATTTTTCTTTCTGAATAATATAAGTTTCCAGGCTGCGTTTATCAATAAGGGACGGAACAACACCTTCCCGGGAGATACAAAAACCTGCGGCATAGGTGGCAATCCGGACGGCTTCTTCCAGTGAATATCCATACAGGAGATAAGCGGCCAGAGCGCTGATAAAGGCATCGCTGGCACCGGTATTATCAACAGACGGAAATGGAACTGCCGGAAAATGTTTTTCCAGATCCGCAGTCCGGACATAACAGCCGTTTTCACCAAGGGTGACAATGATGGTTTCTATACCATATTCCAATAAGGCACCAGTCTTTTCCTGAAGGGTTGACTGGGCCGGGCATATTTCGTTCAGTTCCTCCTCATTTGGGACTAAAATATCGACTCCAGAAAGTACTTCTGACGGAATAAATCCGCAGACAGAGGGCTTCAGGATTGTTTTGGCTCCGCATTCATGTGCAATACGGCATGCTTCTGCCACGGTATCCAGCGGGATTTCTGACTGGATCAAACAGTAACCGGTATTTTTAAAGAAACGTTTTCGTTTCCGGATATCCTCCGGGGTCAGAATGTTGTTTGCGCCGGAGAGGATAGAGATCATGGAGTGTCCGCTGGACTCTACAAAAATAAATGCTTGTCCTGTCTTTTCCTGATTACACCGCTTCACTCCAAAAGATTCTACACCATATTCTTTAAGAGCGTTGTATACAGAGGCAGAATCAATATCAGAACCGACATTGCCGATCAGTGTCACGCGGTGTCCCAGCTTTGCCGCTCCGATGGATTGATTGATGCCTTTTCCGCCGGGATAAACAAAGGAAGTGGAGCTGCTGACAGTTTTTCCGCTGTGAGGCAGCTGCGGTACATTCAGGTAGGTATCAATGTTGATACTGCCGACCACTGTGATCTTGGGAACGTTTAAGTTAAATGGGACACTGACTGTGATCTCGTTATCCAGATGAAAATCCTGGACAAAAGAATGTGGCTTGTCCGTGCGTTTTTCAATCTCTGTGATGATTTTATTGCATAAATAAGAACCAAAATCAGCATTCAGCATGGTATAAGTGGAAATCTCGGATATATTGGGAAAAGCCAGGTTCTCCATCGTGTCATTTTTTAAGGAAATAAGGGAGATGTCTTCGGGGATCCTATAGCTTAATGTATTCATAAGCTGATAAAATTCCAGTGATTTCCGGTAATGAGAAGAGATGATCCCGCTGATACTGTGAGTATTTACTTTATGTATCAGAGATTCATCCAGATCATAAAAAATCAAATCTTTATCCAGTTTCATATGATTGTCGAACAAACATTTTTTATATCCGTTTAAAAAGGCAGAAGTACGGCGTCCTTCTTTTAAGATACAGGCAATACTGCGGTGCTTTCTGCTGATCAATTCCTGAGTGATCCGGTAAGCAGCTTCTTCATAAGGAATCATATGCGAATTATCACCGCCGTTGGGCCCAATGGTCATGAGCGGGATGTTCATGTCCTGAAAGTGAGAGGTACGGGAGAGGCTTTCTTTGCTTACAGGCTCCCAGATAATCCCGTCAACGTTGTTTTTGCACAATGAAGTAATGTTTTTAAGCTCCTGTTCCATGTCGGAGTAACTGTTATATACAAGGGCGCTGTACCCATTTTGCTGGGCGGTCTGTATGATCCCGTCCAGCGTAGAATCCAGAGAAACAGAAGACCGGAGCAGGATGCCGAGGATCCATGTCTTTGCAGGGGAAGCGGTGGCAGCTGCATAGGGAGTGTAATTATACTCCCTTACGATCTTCAGCACCCGTTCCCTTGTTTCGCTGCTGATGCTTTCATCTTTTTGATTGACTATTTTTGAAACGGTTGAGGCAGAGACACCTGCCAGCTGTGCGATTTCCTTTATGTTCATAAAATTCCTCCAACTTTATACTACATTCCATAATAGACAAAGAAATAATATATGTCAATATAGCCAAATGTGCAAAATAGACAATGAACGGATCGAAAAAACAAAAAAAGTAACATTATATGATAAAAATGTTGACAAATGAATAGAGCAGTGATAAATTTTAAATAAAGAAAATGATTTCGGAAAATAGTTTCTTAGAATTATTATTGAGTTTTCTCTTGCTATTTCCGTCACGCTTTAAAATGCGTTCCAACTTATTTATGAAAAAGGAGGATGAAGTTATGAGAAAGAAAAAAATGACATTTGCAGAAGGGATCAGAGCTCAGTTTTCCACAAAGTCGCTGGTATTGATCCCAATCGCAGTCGGAATCAACCTGATTGGCGGGACCCTGTGTTCTGCATTAAAGCTGCCGCTGTTTCTGGATATGATCGGGACGATCGTTGTTGCGTGTTTATCAGGAATATGGGTATCTGCCCTCTGCGGACTGCTGACCAATGTATTCCTGGCACTGGTGGCAAATCCTGTTTATCTGCCCTATTCCATCGTCAGTGTTTTGTGTGCGGCAGTCACCGGATATATGGTGAAAAAAGGTTTTTTCAAGAATGTTTGGGGAGCTGTTCTGACATGGCTTGCATGTACGCTGACCAACACCATTTCCGCCTCAGTGATCACAATTTTCGTTTACGGAGGGTCAGCCGGCGTGACAGGAACTTCAGTACTGACCGTAACGCTGATCGCAGCTACGAAAAACATTATAACTTCGGTATTATCCACCTCCATGCTTGAAAATCTGATCGATAAAGGGATTACATTCTTCATTGCGTTTATCCTTATACAGAAGATCCCGAAGAGATTCCTGAGTCAGTATGCGGCGGATACAGACGATGAGGAAGACGATGAAGATTAAAATGCAAGTCCGCTTAAGGGAGGTTTAGCATGGCAAAGACATCAAATACATTTATTTCAAAACATACGGTGATCGAAGAGCTGAATCCCATGACAAAGATCTTTGCAGTCTTTTCTCTGGGGCTTGGGTCGCTGATCTTTCCGGGATCATGGCTTGGTCTGGCCGTCATCATAGGATTATTTGTGACAGCCTGTCTTGCCGGGATACTGAAGGAATTTGCAAAGATCATGTTTGGGTTCGGAGTGCCGGTTACAGTTATGCTTTTGTTTATCCAGGGATGTTATCATCCAGGAAACGTGACAGTGATTGCGGATCTGGGGTTTGCGAAAGTTGGATTGGAGGGCGTTCTCTATGCATTGAAGATCATAAGCACACTTCTGGTCTTTCTGGGAGCATTTTATATTATGAACAAGACAACCTATCCCGGGAAACTGGTAGCAGCGCTTACAAAGAGCGGTCTGCCGCCGAAAGCCGGATATTTAGTATTGGCAAGTCTTAATGTGGTTCCCCAGATGCAGAGAAGAATGGCAGTGATCCAGGAGGCGCAGGAAGCAAGAGGGGTAGAAACCGGAGGAACTATATTTGCCAGGGTAAAAGCTTACATACCGCTGTTGGGACCAGTTGTCATGTCCTCTCTGACCGATGCTCAGGAAAGGGGTATGACGCTGGAGACCAGAGGGTTTGGAATGAAAGGCGTAAAGCAGACGAGTTACGTGGAAGTCAGAACAACGAAGAGAGATAAAGGTGTAAATATTTTCCTGGCCTTATTTTTTATTATCACAGTAGCAGTTACAGTTTTGATGAAGATGAACCTGATATAAAAGAAGAGGAGAACAAATGGGCAGGATAGTATTAGAGGTCAAAGATTTTTCTTTTAAGTACAGGCAGACAAAAAGGAAAGCGCTGAAAAAGATCAGCTTTCAGGTGGAAGAAGGAAGTTTTTTGTGCATCATAGGCTCCAACGGATCAGGGAAATCTACGCTCTGTAACGCGCTGGTCGGTTTGATTCCTCATTATTTTGCTGGGAAAATGTCTGGTCAGGTGATCGTGGACGGAGTGAGTACCGAGGAATGTACGATTGCAGAGCTTTCACCGAAGATCGGACTGGTATTCCAGAATCCATTTAACCAGCTTTCCTATACCGCCGGGACAGTGGCGGAGGAGCTGGCATACGGACTTGGCAACAGGGGAATACCGAGGGAACAGATGGCTGAGAAAGTTGATTATGTATCAAAACTCATGAGGATTGACCATATTCTCTCTAAAAATCCTCTGGAATTGTCCGGAGGGCAAGTACAGAGGGTGGCATTCGGTTCTGCATTTATCATGGAACCTGAAATTTTGGTTTTAGATGAATGTACCACCCAGCTGGACCCGTCAGGAAGTGAGGAGATCTTTGATATTGTAAAAGATCTGAATAAGAAAGGAATCACGGTCATTATGGTGGATCATGATATGGAGAGGGTTGCAAGATGTGCGGACAAGATTCTGGTTTTGGATCAGGGAGAAGCCGCCGCTATAGACGAACCTAAGAAAATTTTTGGAAATCCGGAGATTGTAAAAAGGGGGATCGGAGTCCCTGATTATGTGAAACTCTCCCAGGCGCTTAAGGAAAAATATTATACGGAACGGGAAATAGAAATTACCGAGGGACCGACCATAGAAATGGTGAAGGAGGTTCTGAAAATATGAAGATTGAGTTAAAAAAACTCCGCTATGTGTATCCTTCAGGAGATGAAGCTCTGAAGGGAATTAATTTGGAGATTGAAGGAACGGATCCGGTCGCGGTCATAGGACAGAACGGAGCCGGGAAGACCACAGTTGTAAAGCACTTTAACGGAATTTTGAGACCTTCATCAGGAGAAGTGCTGATCAATGACGAGAGTATTGAAAAACGGTCCACAGCACAGTGGTCAAAGGAGGTTGGATACGTATTCCAGAATCCGGATGACCAGTTGTTTCTGGAATCTGTAAGGAAAGAATTTGAATTCGGACCAAAGCAGATCGGGATGACGCAGAAAGAGATCGACAAGAGGGTGGAGTGGACCGCTGACCTTGTAGGATTATCTGAGAAATTGGATTTGCATCCATTGGATCTGACTTTGGCGGAGAAGAAGTTCTGTACCATTGGTGCGGTCATCATGATGGATCCCGGGGTACTGATCTTTGATGAACCTACCTGCGGGCAGGATGTGCAGGGTAATCTAAGGCTGCACAGGATTATTCAGACATTGAAAGAGAGAGGGAAATTATGTATTACCATTTCTCATGATATGAAATTTGTAGTTGAGAATTTTAAGCGCATCATTGTGATGTGCAGAGGGGAGGTGTTCCTGGACGGCAGGGCTGAAGATGTGTTTGCGCAAGTTGAAACCTTAAAGAAGAGTTTTGTTGCGCCTCCGCCGATTACAAAAGTGGCACAGGGGGCGGGATTTACAAAGACAGTTTTTACAACAGAAGCATTTATGGAAGCATTAGAAGAAAGGATGGTTTAGGAAATGGCAGATGTAATTATTCAAATTTATGGGATCAGAACAGTAGAGGATGCACGGATGGTCGTGGAGATGGGAGGACATCACCTTGGAGTGTCTTATGGAAAGATCAAGAGAACCCCGGGTCAGCTCTCATGTGAACGCGCCAGAGAAATTTTTGAAGGCGTGCAGCCGGAAGCAGTCAGGATTGGTCTGACAGTATCAGAAGACATTGATGAGATTACAGAAGACTTAAAAGAGGCTATGCCGGATGTGATGCATTTATCAGGCGATATTGAGGGCATTACCCCGGCCCAGGTACAGGAACTTAAAAACAGATTCCCGGGACTTAAGATTATGCAGGCGATTCCTGTTCTTGCGGGGGTGCCTCTTGAAGAGCAGAAAGTTATGCAGTACATCAAAGATTATGAACCGGTAGCGGATTTCTTCCTGATTGATACAAAAGCGCCGTCAGCAGGTGATATCGGAGCAACGGGACTTACCCATGACCAGCTGATCGACAAAGCTATCATCGAAAGCACGGATGTACCTTGTATTATCGCTGGAGGACTGGATGCAGACAATGTGGCAGAAGCTATCCATATCACACATCCGTACGGAGTAGACTCCTTTACGATGACAAACTATGACGATGAGCGTGCAGACACAGAACGCTGCAAAGATCCGGCCAGAGTAAAAGCATTTATCGAGGCAGCACAGAATGCCTGATGTAATCGTTGTCGGCGATGCAACCGTTGACATTATCGTACCTTATCCGAGATTTCTGAATGAAGAACGGACACTGGTCGATTATCCGGAGCCGTCCCTTCAGGGGGGCGGGACCTCTGCCAATACGGCAGTGGCTCTGGCAAGGCTTGGAGTCGGAACAAGTTTTATCGGTTCCATCGGAGAAGATCAGTATGGAAGGTACGTGAAAAGTGATCTTCAAAAAGAAGGCGTAAATATATCCGATATGATTATTGAGCCGGAGTTGAATACAGTCGGTGTGTTTGCGTTTATTGACGAAAACGGAGAACGCTATCTCTGGGGATGGCCCAGGGTGGATCAGGCATTTAAAGTGCTGGATGCAGATAAAGTATCGTTTGAAAAAGTACGGAAAGCGGACTGGGTGCATTCATCAGGAATGTCATTGGCGTATGATACCTCTGCCCGCCACACGGTGATCAAGATTTTTAAAGAAGCATATGAAGCGGGAGTTCCTACTTCATTCGATCTGAACCTGAGAGTGGATGACGGTGTTTTGGATCCGGAATATGAGAAGGCGGTGCGTGAGATTATCAAATATACGGCGTATCTGCTGGGATCCGGTACCGATGAATTTGCTTATCTTGGGGAAGAGAAAGATTGGAGAAAGAATGCCGGGGCCTTTGTATCTGAAGGCCGTGTGGTGATCGTGAGAAATGGAAAAGAAGGATCTTATGGATTTTCTGTACAAGAGGAAACAGCAGCGCCTGCATTTTCGGTCAAAGTAGAAGATACGGTTGGTGCGGGGGATGTCTATAATGCCGGATTTATCCGTGCAGTACTGGAGGGCAGACCGCTTAAAGAGTGCCTGATCGCAGGAAATGCGGTATCCGGGTATACCGTGACAAAAAAGGGTGCCAGAACTGCTCCTGATACAGAGCAGTTACAAAAGTTTTTAGAAGAACATCAAGCAGAGTAAAGGAGAATCAGTTATGAAAAAAGTGATTTTAGATTGCGATCCGGGGCATGATGACGCGTTTGCCATGATGCTGGCAGTACAGAATTTAGATGTGCTTGGAATTACCACGATCGGCGGTAACTGTACTTTAGAGAATGTGACAAAGAATGCCCTGAAGGTGCTGGAAGTGTTGGGAAGAACTGATATTCCTGTTTTTGCGGGACATTCCTGCCCTACAACCGTACCTCTTGTAACCGCACCGCAGTTTCATGGTGAAACTGGGCTGGACGGTCCGGTTCTTCCGGAGCCAACTGCCAAAGCACAGGATCAACATGCAGTTGATTTTATTGTGGAAACTGTGATGAACACAGATGATGTCACTCTGATCGCCACAGGCCCGCTGACTAACATTGCAGCAGCTATTAACCGTGAGCCTAAAATTGTGGAGCGTGTCAAAGAATTAAGTATCATGGGCGGTTCTGTGACTTACGGCAACTGGACCCCGGCAGCAGAATTTAATATTTATGTAGACCCGGAAGCAGCCTACCGTGTATTTAACTCAGGAATGCATATTAAAATGTCAGGAATTAATCTGACCAGGCAGTGTTGTCTGACAGCAGAGCATGTGGCCAAATTCCGTGAAATCGGAACGAAAGCAGCACATTTTGCGGCAGATCTGACAGAATTCTTCATCGATACAACCATTAAGAGTGCATCTCTTTCAGGGGCCAATATGCACGATGCCTGTGCGGTGGCATGGCTGATCGACCCGTCTCTGATCAAAGCGGCTGATATGCACATCGACATTGAATTAAAAGGTGAGCTTACCAGGGGAATGACAGTATGTGATTATCGTCATTTAAGAGGAGTAGAGCCTGCTGTGGATCTGTGCAGAGAGCCGCAGATGGACTTTAGAGGAGAAGCGCCAAACGCTGAGGCAGCCCTGGAATTAGACTTTCCGGGATTTATGGATCTGCTGTATAAGACGCTTAAAAACTATAACTGATGAAGTATCAGATGGTCTTATGGGACTTTGACGGCACTCTGGCTTATACTGGCAGGGATGTATGGATTACTTTGGAACATGCCGCAGCGAAATGCGGCGGCAGGCTGCCCAAAGAGTTTACCGGCAGGGACAGTAATCTTGGAAAAACGGTGAAAGAAGTTTTTCATCAGATCATTCCAAAGCCGGAAGAAGAGAAATATGAGATGTTTGAGGAAGTGGTAAGAGTACATTACCGTACGCTCAACGAATACCAGAATACATATCTCTATCCCGGAATCCGCCAACTGCTTTTGAAAACCAGGGCAGCAGGAATGATCCATTTTATCATTACCATGAAACCGCAGGAAGCATTGGAAAAGATCCTTAAGCAAAAAGACTGGAAAGTATTGTTCGACGGCTGGATTTCTCCGGATTCTTTCCCGGGGGCTGAACGAACAAAAAGTGAGATGATCACCGATGTAATGCGCAAGTCAGGATTGGAGGCAAGTCAGTATGTCTATATCGGGGACACATGGAGTGATGTGGATGCTGCATGTGAAAATGGAATTGACTGTATCGGGGTGACATACGGAGACGGAGATACAAAACAGCTTTGTGCCCGCAAACCTAAATACTGTGCACAGGATGTTTCAGAAATAGAAAAAATTATAAAAGAAGGTGTGTAAAAGATGCTCAAGGATTTTAACTTATGTATTGATACCAAATTTGTTTTTGGAAAAGATGCGCAAAATCAGATTGGAAGCGAATTAAAGCAGATGGGGATCCGAAAAGTTTTGATCCACCATGACGATGGAAAATTTTTGTATGATACCGGACTTTTGGATCAGGTGAAGGAACAGCTTAAAAAGGAAGGAATCGAAACGCTGGAACTTGGCGGGGTCCTGCCGAATCCAAGACTGTCTCTTGTAAAAGAAGGAATTTTTCTGGCAAAGGAAGAACATGCAGATATGGTACTGGCGATTGGCGGAGGAAGCGTGATTGATTCTGCCAAGGCGATCGGGCTGGGAGCAGTGACGGATATAGATGTATGGGACTTTTTTACGGGAACAGAAGTGCCCAAAAAGTCTCTGCCCACAGGCGTGATCCTTACCTGCCCGGCAACCGGAAGTGAATCCAGTGAAGTAAGTGTAATAAACAATACTGAGATTGGAATGAAACTTTTGGTCAGCAATCCGATCCTGCGTCCGGCAATCGCGTTTATGAATCCGGAATTGACCTGTTCGCTGCCAAAGTTTTTGACTGCATGCGGTGTTGTGGATATGTTTTCTCATGTATGTGAGAGGTATTTCTCACCGGATGGGGAGATTGGAGTGATCGACCGGATGTCAGAAGGAATCCTGAAAACCTTGGTTGAGGTTGGGCCTGAAGTTCTCGCAGATCCGGACAATTATTCTTACCGCGCAGAGATCATGTGGATCGGAACGATAGCACATAACGATACCGTCGGCATTGGTCGAATCCAGGACTGGGCAACCCATGAAATCGGAAATGAATTAAGTGCTCTGTATGATACGCCGCATGGCGCCACACTTTCTATTATTATGGGATCCTGGATGCGGTATGTATATAAGGAAGACCCTAAACGGTTTGCCCGCTATGCGAAAGAAGTATTTGGAGTGGATTGGAACGGAGACAATACATTGGAGGCAGCGTATAAAGGGATTCTGAAAACAGAAGAGTTTTTCCGGAGCATGGGAATGCCGGTATCATTTGAGGAATTCAGGATTCCTACAGATGAAGTGGAAAAGATGCTTGACCAGATCGCTTTCCGCGGTGAAGATGACAGCATTGGAGGCATAAAAAGACTGAATCGGGATGACTGCCGCAGCATTTATAAGATGGCATTTTCATTTCGAAAAACTGACGAGTGAGTGAGGGTAATATGAAAATACTTAATTTTGGTTCTTTAAATATTGATTATGTTTACAGCGTAAGCCATTTTGTAGAAAAGGGAGAGACGATCTCCTCTAATACGCTGGATGTGTTTCCGGGAGGGAAAGGACTTAACCAGTCCATTGCGCTCGGCAGAGCAGGGGGAGATGTTTATCATGCAGGAATCATCGGGGAAGACGGAAGGTTTTTAAGCGAACTTCTCTGTGATGCAGAGGTTGATACCCGCTATCTGAGGATCAGTGAGGATGTCAGGACTGGAAATGCAGTGATTCAGAAAGACCGGAAGGGAGATAACTGTATTATTTTGTACGGCGGTGCAAATCAAGCGGTCACAAAAGAGATGGCGGATCAGGTTCTCAGGGAATTTCACGAAGGGGACTGCCTGATCCTGCAAAATGAAATCAGTGAGATTCCGTATATTGTAGAAAAAGCACATGAAAGGGGAATGCAGATTGTTCTGAATCCATCTCCAATGGATGAAAAGATTTTTGATATTAATTTAAATCACATTGACTGTTTCATTCTAAATGAAGTGGAAGCGCGTACACTGGTTCAGTCAGATGCAGATCAGGATGTTTTACTAAAACAGCTTACACAACGGTTTCCTCATGCTGAAATCGTTCTTACTCTTGGAGAAAACGGTTCGATGTATGCGGGAACAGAAGGAGTGGCAGAGCAGAAAGCATATAAAGTGGAAACGGTAGATACCACCGCGGCAGGAGATACCTTCACTGGCTATTATATGGCTGCAAGACTGCAGGGGCAAACTGTGAAAAAAGCACTTCACATGGCTTCGAAAGCATCTGCGATCGCGGTCTCTATGGAAGGTGCGGCGCCGTCTATCCCGAAAAAGGATGAGGTAGAGCGGTTTGAGGAAGACTAAGAAAAAGCGGATTTACTGTTTATGCTAATTATACTAGGAGGAACACCATGGAAACAAGAAAAATAATCATTGATACGGATCCGGGGATCGATGATGCGGCGGCAATTTCAGTCATGCTGTCCGAGCCGTCCCTGGATGTGAAGCTGATCGCCAGTGTATCAGGAAATGTTGGTATTGAACACACCACAAACAATGCATTAAAGCTGCTGACATTTCTGAAAAAGGATGTCCCGGTGGCAAAAGGTGCAGCGGCTCCTCTTTTAAGGGACAACAGATTTGCAACAAATGCGCATGGAAAATCCGGTATGGGAGGGTTTGAATTTCCTGAACCTAACAAGGAGCTTTTGTTAAAAGAAAATGCAGTTCTGAGCGAATATCGGGTGCTGATGGAGTCAGAAGAGAAGGTAACGATCCTGACGCTTGGTCCGCTGACCAATATCGCTCTGCTGATCTCGACGTTTCCTGAGGTCAAAGAAAAAATCCAGGAAATCGTTACTATGGGCGGTTCTACAGAAAGAGGGAACATAGGCATTTATGGAGAGTTTAATGTAACCATTGATCCGGAAGCGGCGAAAATCGTATTTCGTTCCGGTATTCCAATTACCATGGTTGGATTAGATATTGGAAGAAAGGCCAGACTTACAGTGGAAGACCTTGAGAAACTGGAAGAGAGCGGAGAGACGGGAAGAATGATCAGTTCCCTGTTCCGTTCTTATGACGGCGGCCATGTGGAAGAGGGAGTTAAGATGTATGATCCTTCTGCGGCCATGTATCTGATTGAGCCGGAACTGTTTGAAACAAAAGACGCTTTTATCGATGTGGAAATCTCCAGCCCGCTTACCATGGGTGCCACAGCGGTAGATTTTGACGGTACATTAAGTGAAACAAAGAACGCTGCAGTGTGTGTGGATGTGGATGCAGAACGTTTCCGCAGACGATATGTGAAGAGAGTCGCAGACACGGAATGTAAATAAACAATATGAAAAACATTATTGAAAGGTATGGTATAAAAAATGTCTAATACAAATATAAAAACAACAGGTATCCCGGTACCTGCGGAAGGAACACCAGAATTTGAAAAAATGAACCGTATGGCAAAGCGTGCAATCCCATTGGTGCTGATCATCTTTATCTTTGGTATTCTTGAGCAGCAGGCATTCGGAATGATCTTTGTAAATATCGGTCAGCAGCTGGGAACACCGGAACTGGCATCTCTGATCACATCCCTTCCGGGTATTGCTCTCGGTATTGTCTGTGTTATCTACGGATCTCTGGGTGACTTTGTCTCTCTAAAGAAAATGACCCTTTTAGGAACTATTGTATTTGCTGTTGGCTCTGCGATTGGATTCCTTCTGGGGCCAGTGAGCATCTGGGCGGTTGTAGCGGCGCGTATGCTTCAGTCTATAGGCGGTCAGGTGGCAGGATCTGTATTCCTGGTCCTTGTGTCCAAATACATTTCTCAGAAAGAGCGTGTAGTTTATTACGGTATTTTTGTGGCAGTATTCAGATTTTCAGCGGCCCTCGGTGTAGTAGCAGCCGGATATGTAACAAAAATTGACTGGAGATGGATGTTTGCGATCCCGATGATCTCTGTTATATTTCTTCCGGCGCTTTCAAAGAACCTTCCGGATGAACACGCAAAAGGCGCTAAGATTGACGGCTGGGGCTTTACTTTAATCGGTGCTTTTGCAGGTGCCATCACAATGTTCTTTACTGACATGAATATGCTCTGGACCGTTGCAACCGTTGTAACTCTGGTAGCCTTTATCGTGTACATCAACAAAGCAGAAGACCCGATCATTACCCCGGCATTCTTAAAGAATCCAGCATTTGTGGCAACTATGGTAGTTATCTTCGTAGGTTACTTCTTCAGCTATACACTGAACGCCGGTGTAAATGCCATTGGACTTGAGGTGTTTGGTATTGATTCTGCTCAGGTTTCCAACCTGCTTGTATGGTCTATCCTCCTGGCGGCAGTACTTGGATTCGTGTGCGGACCGGTCATCAAAAAAATCGGGCGTTCTGCGGCGATCATTATGGCTCTTTCAGCCATGGGACTCGGACTGATTGCCATTGCGTTTGCGATTCCTTACGGTAAATATGCAGCACTGGCGGCAGCACCATGTATCTACTACTTCGGAACATCTTTCTTCTACTCACCGATCGTAGACACGGCAACACTTACGGTATCGCCGGAAGAGTCAGGGCGTGTCCTGGGAATCAATGACCTTGTACAGGCGATCACGGGATCTGTCGGTGTGGCAGTCTTTGGACAGCTCATGTCAAAGGGTGCAATGTCAGGAGGAAGTATTGCAGGCGTTGAAGCGGGAGCTGCATCTACCTATGCGAATGTATTCCTGGTAGGCGGTGTTATTGTTCTTGCAGCATTGGTGATCTTTATCGTAACAAAGAAAATGATCTATAGCCGCTCAAGAAAAGATGACGAATAAATTCAATAAGTAAGTAAAAAAAGAAAAACAGAATGGAAAATATCAAAAAAATTTTCCGTTCTGTTTTTTTGAATCTTATTGGAGACAGCAAGCAGGAGAACTGGTCAAAATGTTACTTTGATTCCCTTGCTCTCCAGCTCTGACTTGGAAGCCTCAGAAATTTGATCATCGGTAATCACTGTCTTGACCTGTTCTTTTAGGTTGAGAGGGACAATTCCGTGTTTAGAAAATTTGTCACTTTCTGTTAATACGACAACCTGACCGGCCTGCAGGGCCATATCCCGTACAGCCTGTGCCCGCATCTGGTCACGATTGGTAAAGCCGGCCTTGGGAGTATAACCGTCTGTTCCGATAAAAAATAAATCTACAAGAAAATTTTCTACACAGGGACGAATCATAGGGCCTACCATGACCTGGGAATCCTGCTGATAAATGCCGCCTAAGAGAATGATCTGAAAGTTTGATTTTCCCCGGATATGGTCTGCGATAAAAGCGCTGTTGGTAATAATCGTCAAATCTTTTTTGGAAGAGGCCAGCTCATCTGCCAAGAGAGCACAGCAGCTGCCGCTTTCGATCATAACTGTGTCGCCGTCACAGACCAATTCGGCAGCCTTCTTGGCGATTTTTCGTTTTGCTTCATAATGGTAGGCGATTCTCCCGTTAATATCGTCCGTGCTGCATAAGAGTGCAAATCCGTGTTCACGCTTTATGATTCCTTTGTTTTCCAGTTCATCTAAGTCCTTTCTGACAGTAACCTGGGAAACACCAAGTTTTTCGGAAAGCTGTGATACTTCAATTTTATTTTTTTGGGTGAGAAGCTCCAAAATCTTATTTGTCCTGTTTTTCATATGATGACTCCGTTCGTATGTTGTAGCATTGTGATATTTTACTTTGTTTCCTAGTATACCACAAATAAAGATTCAATCAATGAGGTAAAGTTACGAATGAAAGAACATGCTGCTTAAAAAAATGCAAGAATCCCGCAATCAATCATTGTTTGAAGATAATCCTGCAAATCCTCCCTGTGCATAGACGGTATATCATGGTAATCATACGCCTGACCCAATAAATCATATTTGTTTTCACCGAACTGATGAAAAGGAAGCAGCTGACACTTATCTGCTCCGGCTTTCAGCAGGGTGTCTGCCAGCCTGGCGGCATCTTCTAAGGAGTCGTTGAATCCCGGGATCACAGGAATTCTTGGGAGGACTTCTTTTTCTGCTTGGATGGCGTGCTTCATATTAAATAGAGGAAGATCATTGGATACACCGGTGCCCTCTTTGTGTTTTGCGGTATTCCAATGTTTCATATCAAATAGTATGTAATCAAGATGTTTTATTACGCCGTTAAAGATTTCCGGATCAGCAAATCCTGTTGTCTCACAGCAAGTATGCAGTCCATTTTCCTTAGAAGCAAGCAGCAGTTCAGCGGCAAATTCGGGCTGGGAAAGGAATTCACCGCCGGAAAGAGTAATGCCGCCGCCGCTTTCTTCATAAAAATCTTTATCCTGCAGCACTACATTAAGGACTTCCTGTACTGTCTTGGTTTCCCCTTCTGATTTTAATGCTTTACCGGGACATTCGAGTACACATTGTCTGCATCCGATGCATTTCTCTGCATGAACGCGGATGTGGTCCTGAATCAAAGAAATTGCTTTGGACGGACATACATCTATGCAGTGATGACACCCAATACATTTTTTTTGATCCCATAGAATCTGGATCTCTGAAAGCTGGCTTTCGGGATTTGAACACCAGCGGCAGTGCATAGGGCAGCCTTTAAAAAAAACAACTGTTCGGATGCCTGGACCGTCATTGACACTAAATTTTTGAATATTAAAAACAACACCTGTTTTTTTATAATCTGCTTTTTTCATAGTAATCTCCTTTGCTGACTAAATCATAACATATTTGTTTCGATTTGAAAATAAAAACTTTCAAATGAAAGAATAATTAATTTTAATACAAAAACATCTTGACAAATATTTGGAAATGATGTAGATTTAAATTACAAACAAAACAAATACATATTCCGAGTGAAATTTAAAGGAGGAGCTTATGGAAAATAAAGCGCATTTTGGATCACTGACAGACAGAATGAGTGCTTTTCGTGAAGAAGTATTGGATGAGAAACCCTATATCGATGCTGAGAGGGCATTGCTGGCGACTCAGGCCTATAAAGAGAATCAGAATCAGCCCCGTGTCATGGTGAGAGCGCTTATGCTGAAGAAGATTTTGGAAAACATGACGATTTACATTGAAGACAAATCTGTGATCGCCGGCAACCAGGCAACGAAGAATGCCAATGCTCCGATTTTTCCCGAATACACAATGGAATTTATTCTGAACGAATTGGATCTCTTTGAGAAGAGAGATGGAGATGTATTTTATATAACAGAAGAAACAAAACAGCAGCTTCGTGAGATTGCACCATTTTGGGAGAATAATAATCTGCGCGCAAGAGGTGAGGCGCTTCTTCCTGATGAAGTCAGTGTCTTTATGGAAACCGGTGTTTTCGGCATGGAAGGAAAACTAAATGCAGGAGATGCTCATTTAGCAGTGAATTATGAAAGACTTCTGGCTGAGGGATTGAAAGGATATGAAGAAAGAACAAAGGCTTTCAAAGATGCTCTTGACTTTACTGATCCGGAGAGTGTTGATAAAAATGAATTTTATAAGGCTGTCTTGATTGTGATTGAGGCGGTTCATCATTTTGCACTGCGTTACAGCAGACTGGCAGAAGAATTAGCAGGCAAAGAGAAGGACCCGAAGAGAAAAGCAGAACTGGAAGAGATGAGCAGGATTTGTTCTAAGGTTCCGTATGAACCTGCATCTTCTTTCAAAGAAGCTGTACAGTCTGTCTGGTTCATTCAGCTGATCCTGCAGATCGAGTCAAACGGACACTCTTTAAGTTACGGAAGGTTTGACCAGTATATGTATCCGTATTATAAAAAAGAGATTCAGGACGGAACGATGACAGAGGAAGAGGCGGGAGAAATCCTGACATGTCTCTGGATCAAGACACTGACCATCAATAAAATAAGATCCCAGGCACATACCTTAAGTTCAGCCGGCTCTCCTATGTATCAGAATGTTACGATCGGCGGACAGACACCGGATAAGAAAGATGCGGTGAATGAATTAAGTTTTGCAGTACTTAAATCTGTTGCACAGACAAGGCTTACCCAGCCCAACCTGACGGTGCGGTATCATCAAAATATCAACAAGCAGTTTTTTGACGAATGTATCGAAGTTATGAAGCTTGGATTTGGAATGCCGGCACTGAACAATGACGAAATTATCATACCTTCTTTTATCAACTGGGGTGTCAAAGAAGAGGACGCTTATAATTACAGCGCCATTGGATGTGTAGAGACCGCAGTTCCCGGCAAGTGGGGATACCGCTGTACGGGAATGTCTTATATCAATTTTCCGAGAGTTCTGCTCTGTGCCATGAATAATGGCGTGGATCTGACGAGTGGAAAGAGATTTACAAAAGGCTATGGCTATTTTAAGGATATGGATTCCTATGAGGATCTGCTGGCAGCGTGGGATAAGACTGTAAGAGAAATGACCCGTTACAGTGTCATTGTTGAGAATGTCATAGATAAAGCATCTGAAAGAGATGTGCCGGATATTCTCTGCTCTGCGCTTACGGATGACTGCATCGGAAGAGGAAAGACCATCAAAGAAGGCGGAGCTGTTTATGATTTTATTTCCGGACTTCAGGTTGGAATTGCAAATATGGCAGATTCTCTGGCTGCGATTAAGCAGCTTGTTTACGAAGAAAAGAAAATTACAAAGGAGCAGCTCTGGAATGCGATTCTTGATGATTTCCAGTCTCCGGAGAATCAGAAGATTCAGGAGATGCTGGTCAATGACGTACCAAAGTACGGCAATGACAATGACGATGTAGACCTGCTGGTTCTTGAAGCATATGATTCTTACTTAGATGAAATCAAGAAATATCCAAACACTCGTTATCAGAGAGGACCGATCGGAGGGATACGCTACGGCGGCACATCTTCCATCAGTGCCAATGTGGGGCAGGGTATGGGAACTAAGGCAACGCCGGATGGAAGAAATGCATTTGAACCTTTAGCGGAAGGCTGCAGTCCTGCACATAATGCGGATAAAAACGGACCGACCGCGGTATTTAAAACTGTTTCTAAACTTCCCACAGAGAAAATAACCGGAGGTGTCTTATTAAATCAGAAGATGACGCCGCAGATGCTTTCTACGGAAGAGAACAAACAAAAGCTGGAAATGCTGATCCGTACATTTTTCAACCGACTGCACGGATATCATGTACAGTATAATATTGTGTCAAAAGAAACGCTGCTGGATGCGCAGGTACATCCGGAGGACCATAAAGATCTGATTGTCCGTGTGGCCGGATACAGTGCATTCTTCAATGTACTTTCTAAAAAAACACAGGATGATATTATTGAAAGAACAGAGCAGACACTGTAATTGAAAGGAAGACTTACCATGAAATTAATGATTGATGATGCGAACATCGAACGGATTAAGGAAATTTACGAATATTATCCGGTGGATGGTGTGACCACGAATCCATCTATTTTGGCTAAAAGTAAAAGAAGTCCTTATGATGTACTCAAAGAAATCCGTGAGTTTATCGGGGATGAAGCGGAACTTCATGTGCAGGCTGTGTCAGGGGATGCGCATGGAATTGCTGAAGAGGCACATAAAATAGTCAAAGAGCTCGGAAAGAATACTTATGTAAAAATTCCGGCTGTTCCTGAAGGATTTAAGGCAATGCAGGAATTAAAGAAAGAGGGTATTAAACTGACGGCAACTGCGGTTTATACACCGATGCAGGCATTCCTTGCAGCAAAGAGCGGGGCATCCTACGCAGCCCCTTATATTAACCGGATTGATAATATGGGATATAACGGTATTCAGGCTGCAAAAAAAATCCATGATATTTTCAGGAATAATGGAATGAACACAGAAGTGCTGGCAGCCAGCTTTAAGAATTCTCAGCAGGTGCTGGAACTATGTGAATACGGAATCGGCGCTTCTACAGCCGCACCGGATGTGATTGAAGGATTCGTAAAAAACCAGGCAATCACATCAGCGATTGATGACTTTGTGAAAGATTTTGAGGGATTAACAGGCATAGGAAAGAACATGACCAGCTGCTGAGATCAGTGAATGTACGCAGAGAAGACAGGATTTACTATTTACAGTAACTCCTGTCTTTTTCCGTGAGATGCCTCTAAGTAAGCCTTCTGCTGATTGCTGTTCTGTGCAGAGTGAAAACAAAAGTTGGGAAGGTTGACAAAAAAGATCCAACACAATAAAATAATAGTAACCAATATAAAACAATAGCCACACGGAAGGATGAGATCATATGGTCAGATTTGCAGTAATCGGAACAAATTTTATAACAGACAATTTCATGAATGCGGGGAGCCAATGTGAAGGCTTTAAGGTTCAGGCAGTGTATTCAAGGAGTATGGAAAAGGCAAAAGAGTATGCAGAGAAATATGGGATCGAAGACTGCTATGATTCCCTTGATGCTCTGGCGGCTGCAAAAGACATCGATGCAGTTTACGTGGCATCTCCCAACGCGCTCCATGCAGGACAGAGTATAAAGATGCTGAAAGCCGGCAAGCATGTCCTGTGTGAAAAAACCATTGCATCTAATTCCGGCGAATTAGAGCAGATGTTCAAGGCCGCAGAAGAAAATCAAGTCATGGTCATTGAAGCGATGCGTTCCGTGTTCGACCCTGGTTTTGCGGCAATTCAGAAAAATCTTCCGAAGCTCGGAAAGATCCGCAGGGCAACGTTCCAGTACTGCCAGTATTCCAGCCGGTATGACAATTTTAAAAAAGGAATCATAGAAAACGCATTTAAACCGGAGCTGTCCAACGGATCTCTGATGGATATCGGCGTCTACTGTGTGCATCCGATGGTAAAACTGTTCGGACTGCCCAATGAAATCTCAGCTCACTGCCTGAAACTTTCCAACGGAGTGGATGCGTCCGGAACCATTGTGGCCATGTATGATGAAATGCAGGCGGAGCTTATGTACTCTAAGATTACAAATTCCGCACTTCCAAGCCAGATCCAGGGAGAAGAGGCTTCTATGATCATAACGGAAATTCCGGATACAACAAAGATCGAGATTGTCTATCGGAACGGTGATAGAGAAGAAATCAAAATAGACAAAAAGGCCAACAACATGTATTATGAGATAGAGGAATTCATTCGGCTGGCAGAGGCAAAAGAAAGTGCGCAGATACATAATCAGTACTCTGTATTGGAGCTGAAGGTCATGGATGAAGCGAGAAAACAGATGGGAATCGTATTCCCGGCAGATCAATAGGGAGGAAGTCATGGAAGATATCAAAACATTAATTGATCAGATGAACGAGGAGCAGAAAGAACTTGTTCTCAAATCATTCACAAACGAAGAAGCCTGTGCTTTGGGTATCCAAATGTACCAGAAAGCTTTGAAAGAAAACAAACCGATTGTCATTTCCATTACAAAGAACAGAAAGCAGATTTTTTATGCGGCAATGGAGGGCACGTCTAAGAACAACGAAGACTGGGTCCGCAGGAAAGAAAACACGGTTTATGATTTTGAAAAAAGTTCTTACGAAATGAAATTGTCAATGGATCTCAAACAGGATGACATGTGGAATCGGTATGGGCTGGAAAAAGGCGATTATGCGCAGGCAGGAGGAAGCATTCCGGTCTTTGTTTCCGGGACAGGAATGATCGGAACCGTGACCGTATCCGGAATGGCTCAAAGTGAAGACCACGCCTTTGTAACAGAGGCATTAAAAACGCTGAAATAAAAGTTGTTATTTCTATACTAAAATAAATTCGGTAAAATCAAATCAGGGACTGCTGTGCCATGACGGAGAAATCGGTTATGTACAGCAGTTCCTTTGTTATTTTTTAAGATCACAATATCGTGATAATCACCGGAGTGAAGGTCTTTTGGCTTAATTGTATGATAAAATAGAAGCTGAAGACAGATGAAAATGCGGAAAGAAGGTACAAAATGCAGAAAATACTGATCGTGGAAGACGACCGGGAGCTGAACCGGACGATCTGCTATGCGCTGAAAAAAGAGGGGTATGACATATATTCAGCGTATTCGGTTTGTGAGGCGAAAGCCATATATCGACAAGAAAAAATGGAACTGATTTTATTGGATGTTAATCTGCCGGACGGAGAAGGATTTTCTCTCTGCAGATGGATGAAAGGACAGAGGGAAGTCCCGGTTTTGTTTCTGACAGCGAGAGATCTGGAGGAGGATGCCCTGGAGGGCTATGGTTCCGGGGCGGAAGACTACATTACAAAGCCGTTTTCTATCAGAATATTAAAAGAAAAAATCCGCGTGGTTTTAAAGAGGGAAAAGACCGGCAGAGAAAATTTCTTTGACGATGGATTTTTAAAGATAGATTTTGAGAGGGCAAAGGTAGAGGCGGGCGGAAAAGAATGTATGGTTACTCCTACGGAATTTCGGCTGCTCCGTCAGTTTGTCCTGAACAGAGGACAGCTTCTGACCTACGCTGTGCTGCTTGAACGTATCTGGGACAGCGGGGGATGCTTCGTGGATAAACACGCTCTGGCAGTCAACGTAAACCGTCTGAGAAAAAAGATCGAGGACGGAGAGCATCATTATATTTCTAATATTTATGGGATGGGATATCAATGGCTGGAATCATGACAGCAGCGGCATGCTGCCTTTTTTTCATATCGGTTTTTATGGGCATAAAAATATGGAAGCTAAAACGGGATGTTTTCTTCTTCAGCGACCGTCTGATCCGGTGTCTGAACGATATGACCTGCGGCAGGGAGCCGGAAAATATAGAAGAAGAGGGAGATACTCTGTGGAATAAAGTTTACGAAAAGCTTCAGAAGCTGGAGCGTATCTGGAAGAGGGAAAGCGCAGAAAATCTGGAAGAGAAGAAAAAAATGAAAAGCCTGATCTCGGATATTTCCCATCAGACGAAAACCCCCATTGCGAATATCAAGCTTTATGAGGAGGTTTTGCTGGATGAAGGACTGGATTCGGCAGAAGCAGGGGAATTTCTCCAAAAAATAAGGATTCAGACTGAAAAGCTGGATTTTCTTCTGCAGAGCATGGTAAAAATGTCCCGTCTGGAGACAGGAATCATAGAAGTCCGCTGTATGAAATTACCTTTGTGCGGGACGCTTCAAAGAGCAGTTGAGGCAATCGTTTTGAAAGCTGAGAAAAAGCAGATACGCCTGTCTGTGGACTGCGATGAGGACATCGTGGTACATCATGATACAAAGTGGACGGAGGAGGCCGTCTTTAACCTGCTCGACAATGCGGTAAAGTATACCGGCAGAGAAGGAAATATTGAAATCTCGGTGTCAGTCCAGGAGATATTTACGAAGATCAGTATCAGGGATTCCGGGAAGGGGATTGCCCTGGAGCGTCAGGCAGAGATTTTTACAAGGTTTTACCGGGAACCGGAGGTGTATGACCAGGAGGGGATCGGTGTGGGGCTTTATCTGGCGAGGAAGATCATAACAATGCAGGGAGGCTATATCCAAGTCTGTTCTGAGGTTGGAAAAGGTTCCGATTTTCAGATTTACCTGCCCAATGGGTGATAGAAGGAAAGTTACAGTACTGTGAAATTTTATGCCTGTGAAAGGTTTGTGATTTTTATAAGTTATGATTGCAGTATCAAAGGAAAGGAGATCAATCTATGGAATCATATATAGTAGAGACACGGGCATTGAAAAAATATTATCAGCTGGGGACGAACGTTGTGAAAGCACTGGACGGGGTAGACTTCAGGGTGAAAGATCAGGAGTTTGTATCCATTATCGGTAAATCGGGAAGCGGGAAGAGTACGCTCCTTCATATGATCGGAGGGCTGGATGTGCCGACCGAAGGTGAGGTGTATATAGACGGAAAGAATCTTGCTAAAATGAACAGGGAACAGCTCGCGGTCTTCCGCAGGAGAAAAATCGGATTCATATTTCAGAATTACAATCTTGTCCCGGATTTAAATCTGTATGAAAATGTAACCCTGCCCATTGAACTGGATGGAGATTGTGTGGACAGAGAATTCATTGATGAGATCCTGGATCTTTTGAAACTGCAGGAGAAAAAAGAGGCGCTGCCTAATACCCTGTCCGGAGGACAGCAGCAGAGGGCGGCCATTGCCAGAGCCATTGCATCGAAACCTTCGATGATCCTGGCGGATGAACCTACGGGGAATCTGGATACTGCTTCCAGCCATGATGTGCTGGGGCTTTTAAAAGCGGTAGCGGGTCGGTTTAAACAAACCGTTGTTCTGATTACCCATGATCAGGATATTGCACAGCTTTCAGACCGCATCGTTCACATCGAGGACGGACGGATCGTGAGAGGAAGTGATGCGTATGCTGGAAAATAATAACCGGAAGATCATTACAAAGATGGCCGTGTCTTCGATGAAAAGAAACAAGCCTAAATTTGCCGTGATGATCGTCGCAGTTTTACTGTCTTCCTTCATGCTGTTCAGTGTGTTTACGGTCGGAAGCACCTATTTTAAAATGCAGCAGGTGCAGAATATTCATTTACACGGCGCAGATTTTGATGCAGTCCTGCACGGCGGTTATTCAGAGCAGCAGCTGAAACAGTGCAAAAATAATCAGGATGTCAGAGTGGCAGGAGCAGGAGCATATGCAGGCGCCGCAGTGAAAACAGACGCAGACGATACACTTCATACCGGACTGATCTGGTGTGATGAGACGAATTGGAGTGTCATGATGAAGCCTGCCAGAAAGCGGGTAAGAGGCTACTATCCGAAAAAGGAAAATGAACTGATGGTCACGAAAGCAGCCCTGAAAGACTGCGGGAAAGAAAATCTGGATGTTGGAGATACCTTTGATCTGACTTATACAGACCAGAACGGTACTCACACGAAAAACTTTCTTATTTCCGGAATATGGGAAGGATACGGTGAGCAGGAGCTGTTTTATGTATCAGAATCATTTTATAACAAGACCGGATATCAGCTGAATCAAATGGGTGTGCTGTATGTAAAATTTAAAAATAAAATACTGACAGAAGATCAGAGGACGAAGTTTCAGGAGAGTATACATCTGAATAAGCGGCAGAATTTTCAATTTACAGGAGAAACGGAGAAATCGGCAGGTATCTTTGCGGGAATGGCCGGTCTGGTCCTGGTCACCTGCCTGAGTGCCTATCTGCTGATCTATAATATTTTGTACCTGTCCGTTTCAGGAAATATCCGTTACTATGGGCTGATGCAGACCGTGGGAATGTCCTCAAGGCAGATTCGTCTATTGATGAAAACTCAGATAACGATGATAGGAACAGCCGGGGTGGGCGGAGGAATCCTGCTCGGTTTTTTAACATCCTTTCTGCTGATCCCGAAGATTGTGCGGACGCTCGGCATCAGGGAAAGCGCAATCCCTGTCACATTTCATCCGGCAGTCTTTTTCATTACAATTTTTATTACGGGGCTGACCGTTTATTTCGGAGGCAGAAAGCCAATGAAGAAGGCGGTTTCTGTTACACCTGTGGAGGCGCTCAATTACCGTCTTACATCGGCAGGAAAGAAAACGCATAAAACAAGAAATGGAAGTCTCCTGTGGAGAATGGCCGCAGATCAGTTTTGTAAGGACAAGAAAAAAACAGGAATTGCAGTCCTCTCCCTTGCTGCCAGTCTGTCGATGTTTTTATGTTTGATCACGATCATCCAAAGTCACGGAGCCAGAACGATCATGTCAAACTATATGGACACGGATTTAGTAGTCAGCAATGATACTCTGATGAAAGAGGAAGATGAAAAATGGAAACAGATACTTAAACCATCTTTGATAAAAGAATTGAAAAAGAGCAAAGATATCCGGGAAGTGCACCCGCTGCGCTGTTCAAAGATCATTGTCCCATGGGAACCGGAATTCTCAGATGTGTGGATGAGAGAGTTTTATGAGAAGTGGATGTATACGCCTTATAAAGACGATGTCAGCGATTATAAAAAGCATCCGGAGAAATATTATTCTGTCATGCAGGGAATTGATAAAGAGGAATTTGAGCACTTAAATGAG
The DNA here is from genome assembly GCF_003461725.1 of Anaerostipes sp. AF04-45. Classification (NCBI taxonomy): domain Bacteria; kingdom Bacillati; phylum Bacillota; class Clostridia; order Lachnospirales; family Lachnospiraceae; genus Anaerostipes; species Anaerostipes sp. AF04-45. The sequence goes on along the minus strand of NZ_QTXQ01000012.1, from coordinate 28,636 downwards.
AGTCTCATACAACCGGTAGATCAGGAACTTTTTGAAAGCGGTAAGATTTGTATTATCTATGGGCCGGGCATGGATCTTTCCGGTCAGATCGATAAAAAAGCAAGGGTAAAATTTTATCTGTCAGAAAATAAAAACAAAAAGTTCCAGCTAAGAATTGCAGGCATGACCGACGACAGTTATTATGGCAGAACTTCAGGAAAGGCACCAGTTGTTATTGTCAGTGAATCATTTATGAAGAAGCACGTCATGAATCCGTATATTTCAAAACTGAATATCCGGTATACAAAAGAATATGATGATGAAACAGAAGGCAGAATCAGAAAAAAACTGAGTCAAAGCCCTTATGCTAAAGATGTGTCCTATGAATCCAGGATCGACAGCATGAAGGATATCAAAAAGGCCCAGGGAAATATGACCGGAGTCGGTGTGGGAATTGCCCTTATTCTTGCATTGATCGGACTGATGAATTATATCAATACGGTGTTTGGAAATATCCAGAACCGGAAGGTGTCTCTGGCTGTCATGGAAAGTGTGGGAATGACCGAAAAACAGGTGAAAAAGCTTCTGGTCAGGGAGGGGCTGCTGTTTGCGGGAACTTCTCTGGCACTGACGGCAACGGCTGGCCTTTTTATCACTTATCAGTACTATCAGACGATGAATTACATGAACATTCCATTTCAAATTCCGGCCGTTCCGGTTTTGGCAGCTGTCTTGTTATCTGCGGCTGTATGCATTGGAATTCCTCTGGCCGCATACCGGATTATTCGGGGAAAGGCACCGGTGGCAGAAAGGATATGTGGGTTTGAATGATGAAAAAGGAAAAACCGGAAGAAAAAATGAAGGCCATGAAAGAATTCTGCCGTATCATTCTGCTGATATCATTGTTGATTACCTTGATTTTGATCTTTCATATACTGATGATGTAGATGGCGGCGTAATTTTATGATGTACAGGACAGATCAGGTGTCAAATGGTGTATTTTATGTTATGATAAAAGACAGAAAAGACGTACAGGGCAACATAGACATAAAAGGAGATGGAATCATGAACACAACAGATGCAGAAAAGAGAAAAATACTGGATTCTATGAAAGGTTTAATCGTATCCTGCCAGGTAGTGCCTGAAGATCCGATCTACACAGATGATATGGTAGTCAAGATGGCAGAGGCCGCACAGTGGGCAGGGGCAGTCGGAATCCGGGCCAATTCTCCGGAGCAGATCAGAGCCATTAAAAAAGCAGTGGATCTGCCGGTGATCGGTTTATATAAGATCAGGAGAGGTGATGAAGAGGTTTTTATCACTCCGACTCTGGAGGCCGCAAAGCAGGTCTGGGAAGCGGGAGCAGAGATCATTGCCATGGACTGTACGGACCGAATGACAAAAGAAGGCCGCCGTGCATGGGAACTTGTAGCGGATGTGAAAAGGGAAATCCCTGAGGCCATGATCTTTGCCGATGTCTCCAACTATGACGAGGCCAAAAGAGCGGCCGACTTGGGTGTCGATATTGTGGCGCCTACTCTGTTTGGATATACGGAGGCAACAAAGCATTTTGAAACCCAGGATATGAGGGCATTTGCAAAGATGTGCCGGGATCTTGGCAGCGATGTGTATATGATGATGGAAGGGCATATCAATACTCCGGAAGAAGCAGTGAAATGCCTGTATCTGGGGGCACATGCAGTGGTTGTCGGAAGTGCTATCACAAGGCCGCATCTGACGGCCAAGAGATTTGCGGATCTGATCTCAGGGTATCGGGAATAATTTATAACGGGAAGCCTGCTCATGGAAATTCAACAAAAATTCCATGGGCAGGCTGTTTTTGAATGTTTAGAAATAAATTTTACTGAAATTTCGGTTCTATATAGTTCTGAATAAAGTCTATTCGATCCTTCGCTCTGGGTTTAAACAGGGAAGCGATGGCTACGGTCAGGTTTTTCTTCATGTTGACGTAGATTACATTTCCACCGTCTCCCATTGCTGCAAAGCCTTCTTCGTGGAGCCACCATAAATACCCGTAAGCAAGGTTCTCCTTAATCCAGCGGCTGTGCTCTTTCGTGCTCTCGCTGATCCATTCTGCTGAAACAATAGGTTTTCCGTTCCACAGTCCGCCATTTAGATATAACTGACCCAGTTTTGCCATATCCGCAGCCGAGAGGGTAAGGCCCCAGCCTCCTGTGTTTGTACCGGACGGGTCAGAGACCCAGCCGCTGATATCCGTGGCTTTGTTAAATGCCAGCTGTTCTTCCTTGGAATGAAATACGATGCTGCGCTCCGCGGTAATTTTAAGCGGTATGAATAAATTTTCCCGGGCAAATTCAAATACAGACTGGCCGGCAGCTTGTTTTAAAATACCTGTCAAAAGATCCGGTCCGATCAGAGGAGCATATCTGAATTGGCCTGGTTTTCCCCTGCCTCCCAGTAAATCAAGCGTAAACGTTACCATGTCATCGCTGGTGAAGTATTTGACGTAGGGGGCAATTTTGTATTTGTACGGGGCTGTCATCGTCAGCAAATGTTTCAGTGTGATATTCTGTATGGTTTTTTCTCTCTGTTTTGGGACGTAGTCAGGGAAAAAATCTAAAACCTTCTGGTCAATGTCTGTGATGAAGCCTTTGTCTATGGCGATTCCGATCAAAATAGAGACAATGCTCTTTGTAACAGAATATATATGAACGCGGCTTTCGGCGGTACAGCCGTTAAAGTACTGCTCATACTGCATTTCACCGTCCTTTAATACGACGATGCCTGCTGTATTGCCATAGTCTTTGTTGATGAGCGCTTCAAGTTCTTTCATGTCTTGCTGAGTTGTCATAATTTCTCCTTTCATCCATTGGTTTATGTGATAAAGGATATCCTTAATGTAAGCATAAGTTCATTAAAAATTGTTTACAACCCCTAATTTTAAAAAAATGAGAAAAGAACTTTTTATTGTTCCAGTAATCTGTGTAATTCTCTGAAATCGTCAATGGAGTATTCTGGGTTATCCACATGGCCAAAGCCATAAGATGCCCATACAAAAGAGATCCCGGCTTTTTTCGCACTTTCGGCATCTCCCTTTGTATCCCCGATATATATGGGAGACTTCAGCCGGCTGCGCTCCATGACAAGTTTTATGTTTTTTTCTTTTGATAATCCGGTACGACCCTGTTCTTCATAGTCCATGATCCAGGGAGAGAGTTTGTTTCTTCTCATAAACGCACGGACATAACCGCTGGGGCAGTTGCTTACGATAAACAGGGGATACTGCTGTGCAAGTTTTTTAATTGTATCTTTTACTCCCGGATAAGTCCGGTCGGTGTTCAGGGATTCGACAAGTTTTATCTGGTGATTTCCACAGTCCTCCATGAGTTTGTACCGTTCTTTTGGAGGAAGGTGAGACATAAACAGATCAGCCACTTCCTTTGGAGGAATCCCGAATACAGAGGTGAGATTTTTAGATGTAAAGTTTATTTCAGGATGACCCTGATTGTGGGCTTCCCTGGTAAGCGCCAGAGCAATCTCATCTCTTACGTCCCACAGTGTTCCATCAATATCAAAAATAATTCCGTCAATTTTCATCTATTTGATTCCTTTCTATTTATTTTTCAAAGATATGATGTTATTCTATAATGTTTTCGGAAATTATCAAGGTTTGATTGAAAAAATGAAGTTCGAAACTAAAAGTGCTCGTTTTATGATTGAAAACGATCAAATTTTCGCATATAATTGATAACAAAGGGAGGAATCTTATGAGTTTTGAAGACCGTGAAAGGAAAATTATCCAGTTAGTAAAAGAGAAAAATTACATTTCGGTCAAAGAACTGACAAAACTTTTGTATGTCAGTGAGCCGACAATTCGCAGGGACTTGACGCTGTTAGAAAAGAAGGGTCTGCTGAAGAGAAACCGGGGCGGCGCTTCTTATGTAAGCAGGCAGCAGACCCAATACCCACAGGCATTCCGGCACGATGAAAATATACAGGAGAAAAAATATATCGCGAGGCTTGCGTCACAGTTTGTCCAAAATGGTGACTCTGTTTTTATGGATGCCAGCAGTTCCTGTTTTTATCTGGCTCAATATATCAACCGGGATAAAAAGTTAAATGTCATGACGCATGGCTTTGCCGCGGCCAAGGAACTGGCAAAATCATCAAACATAAATGTAGAAGTCGTATGCGGAAAATACGATATTTTCAATGATGCAGTCTACGGTGCAGATGCCTGCAATTATGTGAGGTCCCGCTATGCAGACATCTGTTTTATGTCGATGGGCGGTCTGGATGTTTCACAGGGACTGACAAACTTATATTTAGAAGATGCGGAGATCACCAGGGTATATCATCAGCAGGCTAAAAAAACCATTTTGCTGGCAGACCACACAAAAATAAACTGTAAATATTATATAAAAGTATTTGATCTGGCGGAGATCGACGTATTGATCACCGACCGGCCGCTGCCGGAAGAATTTGATGCTTTTTGTTTTGATCATGATATAGATGTGATCTTTGAATAGGATGTGTTAAAATGTTTTTGAGGTGAGAACGATGCAGATGTCGAATCGGATTAAAGAAATAATAGAAGTGATTCTGAACAGTAAAGGTTATGTGACGATCGGTGAAATCGCGAAGCAGATCAATGTGTCTGACCGCACGGTATACCGTGAGATTCCGGAAGTCACAGAGATTATGAGGGAATACGGAGTACAGCTTAATACAGTCAGCAAGAAAGGCATGGCCGCAGTGGGAAGCTTAGAGGACATGAAATCTCTGCGCATTTCTCTGGGGATGGAAAAACAGATTTATATTGTAGATCCCAGAGAACGAATTGATTTTATTTTATTATATCTTCTTCAGCAGGATGATTACATAAAAACAGAAGCACTGGCCATTGACCATCATACATCCGTGCCCACAGTGCGAAATGACCTGAAAAAGGTAAAGGAGCAGTTAGGTGTGTACGATCTTCACCTGATCCAGAAAAAGGGGGAGGGAATCCTGCTCACAGGCAGTGAGATCGAGAAGAATGCGCTGATGATCAATATTCTTCTGAATCATGCAGATGAAGCCACTCTCTATCAATGGCTGAGGAGAGAAGGGGATGTGTCGAATCCGTTTACAAAGAGGATGGAAGAGTACGGATATCTCGATGTGATGTCGGCATGTTACCTTAGAATGAAAAATATCATACGGGATCAGTGTGAACTGCCGGCTATGATCAAAGACCGGGAGTACTTGGAATATATACTGCTGATCGCCATGATGATCGGCTGTCATCAAAAGGGACAGCCCTATGAGAAAGTGTTTGAGACTGAGAATTTTAAAGGAGAAGAACAGAGGGTTACCCGGCAGGTGAAAAGAGAGCTGGAAGAGGAATTTCATATTCTGCTGAGCCAGGAGGAAGAACAGTATATAAAATGGGTGCTTCATATGGGAATGATCCAGGATACATCAAGCGTCTATACGGTCAAAAACCGTATTCTGGATTCTAAAATCCATACATTCATTGAATATGTGGAAGACCGTATGGGGCTTCAGCTGATCCGGGACAAAGAATTAAAAGAAAGCCTGTATGTTCATATAGAGAGGGCTTTGACAAGAATCCGAAGCGGTATGTGTATTTCTAATCCGCTGATCGAGGATGTGAAAAAAGACTATGAAGAACTGTTCGGGATTATCCGGGAAGGTGCAGACAGGATTTTTCAGGATGATTTCTTCCCCGATGATGAGATCGGCTATCTGGTACTTTATTTTGCAGTGTCTCTGGATAAAGTCATGAAGCGTTCATTCCGGATTCTCGTCGTCTGTTCCGGCGGCATGGGCTCTTCCAAAATGCTCGCCCACCGGGTAGAACAGGAAATTCCGGAAATATGCGTGAGCAAAGAGGTATCGCTGGTCGGGTTCGGTCAGGAAAATCTGGACGAGTATGATCTGATCTTATCCACAATTCCTCTCTATATTGATAAACGGAATTATCTGAAAGTATCGCCGCTTTTAAGCAGTAATGAATTGGAACAGATCCATGAAGCGATCAAACGCCACAAATATAAAACGATGCGCAAGATAACGGTCCGGGAACAGGAACGCCGCCAGCTGGAATCCAGGGATAATATAGAATCGCTTGAAACACTGCGCCTGCTCATGGATACAGGCTTGAGAGTTATCAGACAATTCAGGATCGTTGAGACAAGGGAAAAAGATTTAAAAAACAACCTTCTGCGGATATTATCGGAAGAAAGCCTGTGTTCCCTGCCGGAAACAGAAGAAAAAATGAAGAAACAGCAGTCCTACTATATTCCGGTAACGGACATGGTCTATTACGAAGCAGTCCTTGCCCGAATGCCGGAACCGAAGCTTTTTGCTGCTCACTATCATGACGATCAATATTTGTCCAACGGAGAAAAGTACACGGATGTCATTTATGCCGTTTATCCGGATCAGGCGTCGGAATATGAAAAAAATATTTTAAATCGTATGCTGGAAAGTGTGATCGAGGACAGGGATATCCAGGAAATGATCCACAGAGCAGATGAGAAAGGAGTCAGACAGTGGTTCGGATATCAGTTTAAACAGTATCTGGCGGAACTGCTGGCTGTATAATACAAAAAACGGACATTCCGAACAGAATGCCCGTTTTTTTTGTGTCTGTGCCACAGTGATAATTTTGTCAAAATAAAATTGAAAAAAACAGAACTGGAACAGATGGATTTTCCAAAACAAGCTTTCTATAATAAGATCATAGGCAAACAACACACCTTTAACATTATGATTTGTAGAAAAGGAGATTTTTATGAAAGCGGTACATTTTGGAGCAGGAAAAATCGGCAGAGGATTTATAGCAGACTTATTACATAATACAGGATATGAGATTACGTTTGTCGATGTAAATGAAAAATTAAATGCTGAGATGAATCAGTATCACAATTATTACCTGTATGTAATCCAGGAAGATTACAGAAGAAAAGAGATCGATAAAGTCTCTGCATTATCTCCGATTACGCAGCCGGAAGAAGTGACACAGGCGATTACAGACGCCGATCTGGTGACAACAGCAGTCATCGCAGACAATTTTCCAAAGATCGCAAACAACCTGGCAGCTGGATTAAAAGCCAGATTAGACGCAGGAAAAGAAAGGGTCAATGTAATCCCATGTGAGAATGCTTTTTACTGCGGGGTTATGTTAAAGAAAGAACTGTTAAAGACAGGGATTCTCACAGAGGAGGAACTGGATAAGATCGCCGGAATCCCGAGCACAGCAGTGGACCGTATGGTGTTTGCAGCTGACCGTGACGGAAGGGACGGAATTGATGTGGGCAATACATTTGAACTTGTCATTGAAAAAGAGCAGCTGGTGGACCCGGATGCCGAGCCGATCAAAGATGCAGAATATGCTGACAACCTCGATAAGTATTTAGAAAGAAAACTTTGTGTTGTCAATGGCGGACATACGATGTCAGCTTACATCGCCCGCCAGATGGGTTATGATATTATTCAGGACTACTTTATGGTGCCGGAAAACAAACAACTGACGAGAGACATTATGCTTCAGGCCAGCGCATTTATCGAGAAAAAACATGGTTTTGCACATGAAGATATGGTTGATTATATTGACGCTACCATCGGACGCTGGTCTACACCAGGTGTCAAAGATACTGTTGAGCGGATCGCTAAAGCTCCGATCCGGAAGCTGGATCCGGAAGACCGTATGGTGAAACCGGCTGTTCAATGTGAAGAGTACGGACTTGCAAATGACCTGATCCTGAAGGGAATCGCGGCAGCATTCTTATATGACATGGACGGGGATGAGCAGGCTGCCCAGATTCAGGCATATATCAGTGAAAACGGAATTGAAAAAGCAGTTTCACACTATACCGGAATCGAAGCCGGAAGCAGAATTTATAATAAAATTTTAAAATATTATAACGAGTATGCAGCCCAAAAAACAAATAAATAAATTTTAGGAGGAAAAAAGAATGAAATTACAGCTGGCATTGGATGAAATGAATCTTGTGGACGCCCTGCGTTTTGCCGACAAGGTTGCGGAACATGTTGACATTATTGAAGTGGGAACACCTTTTGTTATGGACGAAGGAATGAGGGGAGTGCGTGAATTTCACCGTTTCTTCCCGGATAAGGAGATCCTGGCGGATTTAAAGATCATGGACGGAGGATATTTAGAAGCAAGCTATGCCTATGAGGCAGGGGCTGCCTATGCTACCATTTTGGGAGTTTCTGATAATTTGACAATAGAAGGAGCCTTAAAAGCTGCCAGAGATTATGAAAGAAAACTGGTCGTAGATATGATTTGTGTGGAAGACCTTCCGGCAAGGATCGCAAAAATGGAAGAGATCGGAGTGGATATCCTGGCTGTGCACACCGGAGCCGACCAGCAGGCAGCGGGAAGAGAACCTATTCAGGATCTGGAAGTTATGACAGCAAATGCAAAGAAATCTCAGATTGCCGTAGCAGGAGGAATCAACAGTAAGACTATCGGCAAATATGTAGAATTAAAACCAGATATCGTGATCGTTGGATCTGCTATCGGTCATGCGGATGATCCGGTTGCAGAAGCAAAAGCAATTCAAGATGCATTATTATAATCAAGGAGGAAGAAAGAATATGAGCGAGTGCAAAAATGTTTTTTCCATTTTAAACGAATTAATGGAAAACGCAAAAGAAATCCAGAATGAAGACGTGTTAAAGGTAGAAGATCTGATTATGAACGCAAAAAGGATCTTCGTAGGCGGAGCAGGGCGGTCCGGCTTTGCTGCCAGAGGGTTCTCTAACCGGCTGATGCATTTGGGATTTCAGGTTTATTTTGTCGGGGAGCCTACGACTCCTAGTATCCAGGAAGGTGACCTGCTGATTGTCGGTTCAGGCTCAGGGAATACAGCCAGCTTAGTTTCCAATGCCAAGACTGCAAAGGCTCAGGGAGCAAAGGTTGCGACTGTCACAATGTTCCCAGAAAATAAGATAGGTTCTATGGCAGATGCGGCCATCCGCATTCCGGGAGTGACAGAAAAATGTGCAGGCCAGGGAAAAGGCAGCGTCCAGTCTTCCGGGTCTTCTTTTGAAGAATTGACATGGATCACATATGACGCTATCGTCATGGATTTGATGAGGATCACAAAACAGGGTGACAAGGAATTGTTTGCACGTCACGCAAATATGGAATAATTAAGACGGAAACGGAAGGAGATTCAAATGAATGATTTTACATTTTTAAGCCCTACCAGACTGGTTGTGGGAAGAGATGCAGAAAAAGAAACGGGAAAATGGATCAAAGAATACGGCGGAACAACCGTGCTGGTACATCACGACAGCGGATTTGTAAAACAAAACGGATTTGTCGACAAAGTGATCGATATGTTAAAAGCAGACGGATTGAAGGTAGTGGAACTCGGAGGAGTTGTCCCGAACCCTCATTTGTCAAAGGTTTATGAGGGGATCGAACTCTGTAAGAAAGAGGGCGTCGATTTTCTTCTGGCCATCGGCGGAGGAAGCGTTATCGATTCTACAAAGGCGATTGCCATGGGTCTTCCTTATGAAGGAGACGTCTGGGATTTCTTTATCGAAGAAGACGGGGTACCTCATGATGTGCCGACAAAGAGTACTCCTCTAGGTGTCATTCTTACCATTGCCGCCACAGGAAGTGAGGCGTCTAACAGCTGTGTTATTACAAAAGCAGACGAAAACTTAAAACGGTTCTGTGACAATGACATCAACCGTGCCAGATTTGCCATTGAAAATCCGGAACTTACAATGACTCTGCCTCCATTCCAGACGGCATGCGGTATCATTGACATCATGTCTCACTCCTTTGAGAGATATTTTACTCCTGAAAAGGAGAATGACATACTGACGGACTATTTATGTGAGGCTATTTTCCACACATGTATGGACTGCGGACGGATTCTCATGAAAGATCCGGAAAATTACGAGGCAAGAGCCAGCATCATGGTGGCATCGACCCTTTCGCACAATGGTCTGACCGGCATGGGAAGAACCGGCGACTGGGCATCCCATTTCATCGAGCATGAGTTATCCGGTGAATACCAGAGCGTAACTCATGGAGCAGGGCTTGCGGTGATTACTCCTGCATGGATGAAATATGTGTACAAAGACAATATGGACAAATTTATAAAATGGGCAACTCGTGTTATGGGAGTGTCTATGGACTATGGCGATCCGGAGAGAACTGTACTGGAAGCCATCGACCGTTTAGAATTGTTTTTCTTAAGCCTTGGAGTTCCGACAAAATTAAGGGATGTTCCCGGAGTTGAGGATTTAGATGAAGAAGTGATGGAGCGCATGGCGAAACGAGTACGCGTTGTCCATGAGGACGGAAGCATCGGCTGGGTGCGCCGCTTAAATACAGAAGATATTGTAGAAATATTTAAACTGGCGATGTAAAAAATAATGAAAGAAAGTCCCACAGTGAAAAAGACTGCTGTCTTTTATCACTGTGGGACTTTCTGCGGTTTGGTGAAAAGTTTTATACTTATTTTATTGATAATCAGTCAAAATTGACATATAATTAACGGTGATTGATAAAAATTTAACCAAAATGCACAACGTAAAGGAGGTATCTCATGTTAAACCAGGCCTACTATGACAAAACAGATGAGATCATAGCATCTCACGGGCTTACGCAGGCTGCTTTGATCCCGATCATCCAGGATATTCAGGCAGAATACCGCTATCTTCCGCCGGAGCTTTTAAGTTATGTGGCATCAAAGCTGTCCATTGACGAAGCCAAGGCGTACAGTGTTGCGACCTTTTATGAAAATTTTTCTTTTGAGCCAAAAGGAAAATATATCATTAAAGTCTGCAACGGAACAGCCTGTCATGTCCGCAAATCGGTCTCCATTCTGGAACGTCTTTACAGTGAACTGGGGCTTTCAGAGGAGAAAGCGACTACGGATGATATGATGTTCACGCTGGAGACCGTTTCCTGTCTCGGCGCCTGCGGTCTTGCACCGGTCCTCACCGTCAATGACAAAGTCTATCCGGCGATGACCCCGGATGCTGCCGCTGAACTGATTCGAGAACTGAGAGGAGCTTAGATGATGAAAAAGATTGAAAACAGAGAAGCTCTCGGACAGATCCGTCAGACTTCCAGGGAGCAGATGAACAAAAGTAAGTGCCGGGTCCTGATCTGTGCAGGTACAGGCTGTCTTTCCGGAGGGTCCGGTGCCATCTATGACAGGATGTGTGAGTTAGTGGGGGAACATCCAGACGTAGAAGTCCATTTCGGACCGGAGATTGCACACGGAGACGGTGAGATTGGAATTAAAAAAAGCGGATGCCATGGCTTCTGCGAGATGGGTCCTTTGATGAGGATCGAGCCTCAGGGAATCCTATATACGAAGGTGAAGCTGGAAGACTGTGAGGAAATTTTTCACAGGACGATCGAAAAGGGGGAACCGATCAGGCATCTGTTATTCAAGAGGGATGGAATTGAATATCAGAGACAGGAAGAGATTCCCTTCTATAAAAAACAGACGAGAATCGTGCTGAAAAACTGCGGGCATATTGACGCAGAACACATAGAGGAATATTTGTCCATCGGCGGATACGAGGCTCTGGAAAAAGCACTGTTTGACATGAAGCCGGAAGAGGTGATCAGCGAAATATCTGAGTCGAACTTAAGAGGGCGGGGAGGCGGAGGTTTCCCGACAGGGTATAAGTGGTCCCAAGTAGCCGGACAGGAAGAGAAAATCCGCTATGTCGTATGCAACGGAGACGAGGGAGACCCGGGTGCATTTATGGACCGGAGCATCATGGAGGGAGATCCCCACAAGATGATCGAAGGCATCATGATTGCAGCCTATGCGGTGGGTGCTCAGGAAGGATACATTTACGTGCGGGCCGAATACCCACTGGCAATCAGCCGTCTGAAACGGGCTATAGAACAGGCGGAAGAATACGGACTTCTGGGAGATCATATCCTGGGAACCGATTTTTCTTTCCACTTACATATCAATAAAGGAGCAGGTGCTTTCGTTTGCGGAGAGGGAAGCGCACTGACGGCATCCATCGAGGGCAACCGGGGAATGCCCCGTGTAAAACCGCCGAGAACCGTGGAACAGGGACTGTTCGGAAAGCCGACGGTGCTGAATAATGTAGAGACGTTCGCCAATGTACCGATGATCATCACAGAAGGGGCACAGTGGTTTAAAGGGATCGGACCGGAAAAGAGTCCCGGAACCAAGGCGTTTGCCCTGACAGGCAGTGTCAACCACACGGGCCTGATCGAGGTGCCTATGGGAACGACGCTCCGGGAAGTGATCTATGACATCGGCGGAGGAATCAAGGGAGACGGAGAATTCAAGGCGGTACAGATCGGAGGACCGTCCGGAGGATGTCTGATCACACCGCACCTGGATGTAAATCTGGACTTTGATTCCCTGAAAAAAATGGGTGCCATGATCGGTTCCGGAGGCCTTGTTGTCATGGATGACAGCACCTGTATGGTAGAAGTGGCACGGTTTTTCATGAACTTTACCCAGAATGAAAGCTGCGGAAAATGTGTTCCCTGCCGGGAAGGAACCAAGCGAATGCTGGAGATACTTGAGCGGATCGTAGAAGGAAAAGGGAAGCCTGAAGATCTGGATCTTTTAGAGGAACTTGCCACGACGATCACAGAGACGGCGCTCTGCGGGCTGGGAAAAAGTGCTGCCCTGCCTGTCATGAGTACCTTAAAACTGTTCCGCGATGAGTATGTGGAGCATGTGGTTGACAAGAAGTGCGCTTCTCATAACTGCAATGCCCTGAGAAGATTTATCATCAGCCCGGAACGCTGCAAAGGATGTTCCAAATGTGCAAGGAACTGTCCGGCAGATGCCATCAGCGGACGGATCAAAGAGCCGTATGTAATTGACAATGATAAATGCATTAAGTGCGGGGCTTGTGAGAGTGCCTGTGCGTTTGGTGCGATCCATATTGAAGGGTAGGAGGGGAAGAAGATGAGTTATATGACAATCAATAACAGAAGGGTAGAGTTCACAGATGAAAAAAATGTTTTGTCTGTCATCCGAAAATCCGGGATCGATCTTCCTACATTCTGCTATCATTCCGAACTTTCCACATACGGTGCATGCCGGATGTGTGTGGTGGAAGATAACCGGGGAAGGATCTTTGCATCCTGCTCTGAGACCCCAAGGGATAAGATGGTAATCTATACGAATACCCCAAGGCTTAAGCATCACAGAAAAATGATCATCGAGCTTTTGCTGGCCTCCCACTGCAGAGACTGTACGACCTGTACGAAAAACGGTGTCTGTGTCCTGCAGAAATTGTCCAGACAGCTGGGCATCAAGGAGGTGCGCTTTGAGAAAAATAAAAAGCAGCTTCCGAAGGATTTGTCTTCCGAATGTATTATCCGAGACCCTAACAAATGTATTTTATGCGGAGACTGCGTGAGGACTTGCGATGAAATTCAGGGCATGGGAATCCTGGACTTTGCATTCCGCGGGTCAAAAATGCAGGTGACAACGGCTTTTAACAAAGACCTGGCACAGACGGACTGCGTGGGATGCGGACAGTGCCGTGCGGTCTGTCCTACCGGAGCCATTACGATCAAGCAGGACATTGAAAGAGTCTGGGAAGCGCTGTCTGATCCGGAAAAACGGGTTGTTGTCCAGATTGCTCCCGCCGTGCGCGTAGCCGTGGGAGACAAGTTCGGAATTCCGAAAGGAGAGAATGTCCTGGGGCGTCTTGTAGCCGCACTCAGAAGGATCGGATTTGATGAAGTCTATGATACAAACTTCGGCGCAGACTTAACGGTCATGGAAGAATCCAAAGAACTGGTAGAACGGCTTGAATCCGGTGATAATCTTCCGTTATTCACTTCCTGCTGTCCTGCATGGGTGAAATTTTGTGAGAACCGGTATCCGCAGTTCAGAAAAAATATTTCAACCTGCCGTTCTCCTCAGGAGATGTTCGGAGCGCTGATCAAGGAAGAGGCACGGATGGGTGAGGCAGACGACTCAAGGAAAACTGTGGTCGTATCGATCATGCCGTGTACCGCAAAGAAAGCAGAAATCACGAGGCCGGAACATTTCAATGAAGGGGAACAAAATGTAGACTATGTTCTGACAACGACCGAGGCATCCCGCATGATTCAGGAGTCAGGGATAGACCTTACTCAGGTAGAGCCGGAGGCTCTGGATATGCCGTTTGGAATCTCTTCCGGGGCAGGAGCAATCTTTGGTGTGACCGGAGGAGTGACAGAGGCTGTCCTGCGCCGTCTGATGAACAGCGACCGGGCAGAAGATCTGGAGGCCATCAGTTTTACCGGTGTCCGGGGCGTGGACGGGATCAAAGAAGCTTCCGTTAAGCTGGGAGACAGGGACGTAAAGATCGCGGTAGTCAATGGTCTCAAATGTGCCTCAGAGGTACTGGATAAATTGGATGCGGGAGAGATCTATTATGACTTTGTTGAAGTCATGGCATGCAAGAGAGGATGCATTACCGGAGGAGGCCAGCCTGTGCCGATCGGGCCGAGGACAAAGAAAGCGAGAGTTGAGGGTCTGTATAAGATCGATAAGATGGCCCAGATCAAGCTTTCCAGCCAGAATCCGATTGTGGCGACCGTTTATGACGGAATTCTGAAAGGGAAGGAACATAAACTGCTCCACAATGAAAAATAGTATAATAGAAAATGGAACGCTTCTTCAAACGGCGTTCCATTTTTCTGTTTAACGGGAGAAAAAACGAGTGCAGCTATGAGGCAGATCAAAGGAGTTGGGATACTGCTCCTTTTCCGGCTGGTAAAGTTTTGGTATGGGAGAAAGGAAACAAACTGATCTTGAAGATCCTTTAAACAAAATATATCATAAAGAAAAGCGGATTTTATTTTCTTAGAAGGGAGAAACATATGAGAATAGATATGAAAGAATTTACCGGAAAATGTACCTGTGGGAAGGAGCACCGGCTGAAGGTGAAGGATATGATCCTGGAGCAGGGGGCACTGCAAAGGATACCGGAGTTTTTACAAAAAGATCCTTATACCCAGTACCGCAATTTCGCAATGGTCTGTGACGATCATACATATGAGGCAGCGGGAAAAGAAGTTGAGAGACTCATCCGCGGGATCAAGGTTATAAAACTGAATCCTGAAAATCTCCATGCCAATGAGATCGGTGTACAAAAAGTCCGGAAAGCATTGGAGCAGATGGAAGGCATCGACTGCCTGATCGCAGTTGGCTCCGGAACCATCCATGATCTCACAAGGTATCATGCATATGAAGATCAGATTCCATTCATTTCCGTGCCTACGGCAGCCAGTGTAGACGGATATGTTTCCACAGTAGCCGCCATGTCATGGTACGGGTTTAAAAAAAGTATGATTGCGGTCTCACCGATCCTTGTAGTCGCTGACAGCCGCGTAATCGCTCATGCACCAATGCGTCTGACGGCCTCAGGTGTGGGGGACCTTCTGGGAAAATATACGGCGCTTGCAGACTGGAAGATCACACATCTCTTAAACGGTGAATCTATCTGCAGCAGAATCTGCAGCATGGAGTATGAAGCTTTGGATAACTTGAAAAAATCATTGGAAGGGCTGATACGAGGAGAAATTGCCGCATATGAAGAATTAATGTACGGGCTGCTTCTATCGGGCCTAGCCATGCAGATGACAGGGAATTCCCGTCCGGCATCCGGTTCGGAGCATCATATGGCACATTTTTGGGAAATGGCAGTTATCAATGAGGAAATCAGTGCGTATCACGGAGAAAAAGTCGGAGTTGGGCTTGTTTTGGCCAGCGATATATACCATAAGGCGGCTGATTATTTAAGACAGGGTAAGTTTGAGATCAAAGAATCTGTGGATGTGGAGACAGATCTGATTGAACGTATATTTACGAACAAAGAACTCTGTGAAAATATTAAAAAAACCAATGATCCGAATCTTCTGGATACGATAGATCCAGCAGTATTAAAGCAGAAGACAAAAGAAATCACTGCGATAATCGAAGAAATTCCGAAGCCGGAAGAAATAGAAGAAATGCTTCGGAAAGTGAACGGAACTGCTGGTCTTCAGGATCTTGGCTTTGATTTATCAATGAGAGAAAAGACGGCCAAAATCGCGCCGTATATCAGAGACCGCATTACATTTTTGAGGATATTAAAGTTTTATGACTTTTATGATAAAGTTATAAGGTAAAAATATGATTGCATATTGAAATGGGAGCCGCAGTGAATGCGGCTCTTTTTGTATGTCATTTTGACCAGTTTTCCGGCTTGCTGTCTCAGAAATGTAAGATTTTCTAACTTTCAGCAAAGCCTCCAAACTGGTCAAAATGGACATAGTTTCTTCTGGAGAAGGCTGATGAATAAAGAAACCTTATATTGAATAACCCATTTTATACAAAGAATACCTTTCCAGCAGATAATATGTCCATTTTCCACACGATTGGAGTGAGGCATTCTAAGAGCCGAACGGAAATCGTGTGGAAAATGTCTTTAGTCAAATTTTGTCCGGATGCATGGATATATTTTTAACCAGATAGTAAAAAACACTGTCAGAACAGGGGTAAGGCTTTTGTCTTGAGAATGAAAAGTGTGAACGATATACTGAATTCATACCACACAACATCCTAATTCATGAATTAGCAGAAGCAAAAAAACTATTCAAAAGGAGATTAAAATGGCAAACAAGGTAAATGACATTAAGAAGGAAATCGTTCTTTATGCAAAATTATTGGATGCAAAAGGCTTGGTGAATACACTAGAGGGAAATATATCAATTTTAGACCGTGAAACCGGAGAATTATATATCACACCTTCAGGGACTAGAAAAGCATTTGTAGACGAAGACATGGTAGCAGTTGTAAAAGACGGGAAACAGATTGCGGGAAGTGTGAACCGGTCCAGCGAATATCTGCTCCATGAGGCTGCACTGAAAGCAAGGCCTGACTGCAATGCAGTGGCACATATCCATGCTCCGTATTTAACAGCCTATGCGTACTGTAATCAGACAATTAAACTGAAATGTTCTACCACATTTTCCTTAGTTTTCGGAGAGATTCCGTGTCTGCCTTATGGAGAGGCGGGAACGATCCACATTGCAGATGGAATTGAAGAGGCAATGAAAGAACATGATCTGGTTTTGCTTGGTAATCACGGATGTGTAGCCGTTGGGCAGACATTAGAAGATGCAGTGAAAATTATCGAGGCGGCAGAGGAAGTATTGAAAATTGCGAAGATTGCAGGAGAAGTCGGCACGATCACAGATATTCCGGATGATAAATTGGAATCATTATTCGAACACCACCCGGGAAGCAAAAGAAACAGAAATAAGAAATAAGGAAGAGGAGGGAATTTTAAAATGAAAGCAGCAATTATGTACGGACCAAATGATATCAGGGTGGAAGAAACCGAGAAACCAGCATGCCCCAAAGGAGGGCTGTTGCTAAAGGTTAAAGCCATCGGACTCTGCGGGTCAGATATCAGAAACCTAACGACAGATTCGAGAAAGGGAGATTATCCCCACATTTATGGTCACGAGGTGGTTGGGGAAGTTGCGGAAGTTTCACCGGAGATTACTACATATGCCGTAGGGGACCGGCTTTATGTTTATCCGGTAGAACATTGTTTAAAGTGTGAAGCATGCAGGAGCGGCCACAGTGAAAACTGTGAAAATGCAGGAGACTATGCGAACCGTCAGGGAGGCTTTGCAGATTATCTCCCGGTGCCTCCGGAGCAGCTTAATGCAGATGCTGTATATCCAATCCCGGACGGGGTCGATTACAACAGTGCATCACTGGGAGAACCATTATCTTCTGTCTATGCATGTCAGGAAAACGTAAATGTCACTCTGGGAGATACGGTTGTGATCATAGGAGCCGGTCCTATCGGCTGTTTCCATGCACAGCTGGCAAAGATCCGCGGAGCTAAAAAGATCATCATGATCGAGATCAACGACAAGCGCTTAGAGACAGCAAAGCAGTTTGGAGTCGATCATATTGTGAACAGCACAAAAGAAGATCCGATCGAAGCCGTAAAAAGGCTGACCGGGGGAAAAGGAGCGGAAAAAGTGATCTCCGCAAATCCATCAACAGCTGCACAGTCACAGGCCGTTTTTATGGCAAAAAAAGGCGGAATCATCGTATTCTTCGGCGGAGTGCCTAAGGGAGCTTTGACAGAAATAGATTCAAACTATATTCATTATAACAGCCTGTGGATTTACGGACACTACGGTGCCAACAGCATGCAGGTGCAGAAATCTTATGAATTGGCAATTTCCGATGCTTTTCCGACGGAAAAATTCATCACTCATGTACTGCCGTTAAGTGAGATAAACAAGGGGATAGAGCTGACTAGAACAGGGGAGGCAATCAAAGTCGTATTGCTTCCGAATGAAGAATAGGAGATGAAAGATTATGGCAAAAGAATTGAAAATATTAGTGGCCTGCGGAAGCGGAGTGGCCACCTCTACCGTTGCACAGGAAGCGGTAAAGAAAATATGTAAGGATGCTGGGATTCCGGCAAAGATCATAAAAAGCACAATGACAGAAATCCCGGCAAAACAGGCAGATGTAGACATAGTTATGGTGACAACAAATTACCGGCAGAAATTAGAGAAACCTCTGATCAAAGTATTTGGGCTGATCTCGGGGATCAATGAGGATAAGATCAGGGATGAGATCATAGAAACATGCCACAGGCTTCAAAATGAAAATTAGTGATCAGCTTTAGAAAAGATAGGAGAGAGACATATGGATATTTTATTAAAAGCGGTTCAGGCTTTATTGAATATGGGTGCTGTTGCCCTGCTTCCAATCATGATCTGTATTCTGGGACTCGTGTTCCGGATGAAGTTTGGGGCATCGCTGAAGGCCGGATTAATGGTAGGAATCGGTTTCCAGGGATTGAGTTTAACGGTTGGTCTGCTCACAGCCACGATTGAACCGATTACACAATACTATCAAAAAATGGGAAGCGGTTTTACGGCCGCAGATATCGGATTTGCAGCCGTGGGCGGAGCCTCATGGACCGTACCGTTTGCGCCGATCGCGGTGCCGCTGATCGTAATCGCAAACTTTATCCTGCTGAGAGCGGGGCTGACGAAGGTACTGAATGTGGATATTTGGAATTACATTCATTTTCTGATCCCCGGAGCCCTGGCCTATGCACTTTGGGGAAACGCGGTGCTCGGCCTGGCAATCACAGTTGGACTTTCCATTGCAGCACTGTACGCCGGGCAGGCGATCGCACATAAATGGCAGGATTTTTTCGGCCTCGATGGAACAACCTGTTCAACCTTGTCTTTTACTACTTTTATGTATCCCTTATCTTGGGTCATTAACAAGCTGATCGACCATATTCCGGGAGTAAAAGACATCGATATTGACATGAAAAAGCTGGAAGAAAAGTTAGGCTTCTTTGGAGATCCGGCATTTGTAGGTCTGATCGTAGGAATTTTTCTGGGATTACTTACGAGACAGGCGCCTACAACGATCTTTGGAATTGGTATGGGAATTGCCAGTGTATTGATCCTGATCCCAAGAATGGTCTCTATCATGATGGAAGGACTTACACCGATCGGAAATGCAGCAAGTGCTTATATGAAAAAACATATGGGGGAAGATGCGGAATTATTCATCGGCATGGATGTGGCTCTGGGGCTGGGAGATCCCGCATGTATTACCTGTACTGCGATTTGTATCCCAATCACAATCTTATTTGCATTTATCATTCCGAATATGGTGTATTTCCCGATTGGACTATTGGGAATTGTGTGCTACACCACGGTTATGTGCGTGCTGGCCAGCAAAGGGAACCTGTTGAGGAGCCTGATCTGTTCCATCGCATCCATGTTTCTGATCACATTCTTTGTCAATATGTTTGTGCCGGAGTGTACAAAGATGCTTTCAGTGACGGGCCTGAAAATACAGGGAATGGTAGCGGACGGATCTTTTGGATATAATCTGGGAACCGTAATCATCTGCTTTATAAGTAAGCTTTTCGGAATGTAGATACAGCCATAAAACAAAGGAGTGACCGCAGTGAGTTCAAAAAATGTATACATAGCGACAGAGGGAAGTGCAAAAGACTGGGAAGAAGCGATCAGGATTTGCGGAACATGCATGATGGAACGTGGAAGTGTCAGCAGATCATTCACAGATTCCTGCATTGAAAGAGAGCGGGAATATCCCACAGGGCTGCCGGCCGGCATACCGGTGGCCATACCGCACAGTAAGGCAGAGGGGATAAAAGAAAATTGTATCTGCTTCTTAAGATTAGACCGACCGGTCCGGTTTTACAGGATGGATGACAGCGAAGAGTATATTGATACGAGGCTGGTGTTCAATCTGGCAATCAAAGGGGCAGATGATCATTTAGAGTTTCTTCAGAAGTTAATGCAGTTTGTACTAGATGAAGGCAGTCTGGAAAAATGCAGCAGCATGCCGCTGGAAGATATTACAAAACTGCTGGAAACAAAATTAGGATAAACTTGAAAGAGAATATGACATTATAGAGAGACAAAAATCTATAATGTCTGTTTCTTTTATTATAAAGAGGAAAGTGATATGCCATGAAACGACGAAGCACCGAGATAATGCAGGCAATACTGAGATCAAAGGAAAACGATATATCTGCAAAGCAGTTTATGTCCAGGTATGATATCTCCAGGAGAACGTTAAAAAATGATATTAATGAGATCAATGATTTCCTCAAGACGATCTCGATGGAGGAGATTTTAATAACTGAGGACGGAAGTTTCAAATTTGGGGGGGGGTGCTTGACAGAGAAACAGTAGAAAAGAACTTATATCAAATGGACATGTATATGTATAAACTGTCACCGGAAGAACGGCAGATTTATATTATGCTTGAATTGATTGCGAATCCCCATTACACGACGATGCACCGGTTTGCAGAGGAGCTCTATGTAAGCCGTATTACGATCATGAGTGACATCGACGCAGTCAAACAGATTTTGATACCCAGCGATGCAGAGCTTCTCTTGGACAGCGGAAAGGGAATCAAATTATCGTGCAGCTATGAGGCGTCATTGGAACTGCTGGTTTCACTCTATAAAAAAATCGCAGTTAATATTAAGAATGACGGATATTTCCAGAGATTGATGCTTGATAAAATGAAGATTCAGTATACATTTTCAGAGCTGTTTTCTTATATGCAGGATTATATGAAGATAAATAATCTGGTCTTCATTGAAGATATATTTTATGACATTGTTTTATATTTATTTGCAGCTTTTAACTTCCGTGAACGCGATCATGCCGGTACAGATAAACTGGTAACGGAAAAGTCGAAATTAACAAACATCGATCATATGATGCTGTATGCAGGCTACATGTTAGAAGTTCCGGTGACAGAAAAAATGATTGCCTGCTTCAGGACCTATATTGAAAAAAATAATTTATATTCGTTTGTAAAGACGGTAGACGAAGTTGAGCTGTATAAGATTATTATGTTTTTTGTTTCACAAATTGATCAGGAGCTCCGGTTAGAATTGACCAATGACGATAAATTAATTGATTCACTTTTGATGCATATTAAAAGCATGAAGGACTGGGGGAACTATGAAGTTGAATTCCCTAAAAATTATGATCTGCCCATGAATTATGAATTGCTGGAGACATTAGTAGAGAAATATTCTTATATTTTAGAATCTTTTTTATCTTATAAATTAAGTACCAATATGAAAAAATCAATCGTTATCCATATTTGTGTGGCGGTGATCAGAAACCGGAGATACTATATCCCGAAGCTTTCCATCGTGATTGTTTGTCCCGGCAGCATGGCTACGGGAAAATATTTGGAAGCACAGATTAAAAACTATTTTGATTTTGAAATTGCAGGCGTTCTTGCCGCGGGTGAAGTGGTCAGTGAACTGGAGCAAATGGAACAAAAGATTGATTTTATTCTATCGACAGTACATATTGAGGCAGACCAGTATAAAGTGATCACAGTCAATCCTTTTTTGACTATGAAGGATTTAAATTTAATCCAAAAAGAAGTCTTTCAAAGCCAGAAACAGATAAATTTGCCGGCAGAAAAGAAAAAGAAGAAAATATTGGAGGATCTTGAGGAATTAATGGATGATGACCGGCTGCCGGCAGAAATATATGACAAGATTGAATCTATGCTTATGGGCTTAAAAAAAGATCCGGAGGAAGAAAGTGCGATGGCAGAGCTGTTAAATAAAGAATTTATCACGATCCATGCAGCTCCCTGCAGCTGGAAAGAGGCCATAAGGCGTTCGGCAAAACCGCTTGAACAATTCGGCTATATTGAGCCGAGATATACACAAGAGGCAATAGAAAAAGTAGAAGAGTACGGAGACTATATCGTGGTCAGTCAGGGTGTGGCACTGGCTCATGCCGGGAAGGATTCCGGAGTGATACAGGATGGGTTAAGCGTATTGGTTTCAAAGGAAGGAATCTGTTTCAGGAAAGAACAGCATCAGGTGAACTTAGTCTTCTGTTTTGCTTCAACGGGAGAAAAGGAATATTTAGATCTGATCAAAGAGATCGTTGCTGTCGGCAAGGAACAAAAACGCCTTAAGAGAATATTAAAATGCAATACGAAAGAAGAGATATATCATGCTCTGATATTTGACCGGGTTCCGGACTCTACGCAGCGTTGATTGTATTCCCGGGAGTCTTTTTTTATAATAGCAGATGAGGTGAATTGATATGGACAGTCAAAAGATAGGAAAACTTATTAAAACATTGAGAAAAGAGAAACAGCTGACGCAGATGCAGCTGGCAGAGCACATGAATATCAGCGATAAAACGATATCAAAATGGGAACGCGGTTTGGGATGCCCTGATATTTCGTTTTTTCCGAAACTGTCCGGGGTTTTTGACGTAGACCTGGAAAAACTGCTCTCAGGCAGGCTCGATGTCAACGAAGTATTAGGAGGAAATATGAAACATATGCAATTTTATATCTGTCCAAACTGCGGTAATCTGGTGACTGCTCTGGCAGATACGGCGGTTTCCTGCTGCGGAAAGAAGTTAAGGGCAGTACAGGCCCGGAAAGCACCGGAAGATGAACGTTTGAAGGTGGAGTCTATTGAAAATGATTACTTTATTTCGTCTCCACATGAAATGACAAGAGATCATTATATCTCTTTTGCTGCGCTGCTGACGGGTGACAGTATGATGGTACGCAGACTCTATCCCGAATGGGATATGCAGACGAGGATTCCCGCTTTCGGTCACGGCAGGCTGTTCTGGTACTGTACAAAGCATGGACTGTATTATCAGCCGGTCTGATTACTTTTGGGGAATGAGCAAAAAGCAAATAACTGCTTAAACGCCATGTCTTTCGGGAGAAAACACAGAAATAACCTGTGTTTTCTCTTTTTTTTGGCATTTTTTTGAAGTATCTGCATTTAAAACTTGAAACTGAGCAAATAATATGATATAATTTACAAAATGATGTTAATTGATTAAATAAATAATAAGGAGAGACGCCGATGATAGACAGAGATTTGACAAACCGGGAAAAACTGATCATGAAGTGTGTATGGGCAGAGAATCGGGAGATTTCCATTCAGGATCTTCAGGATAAACTGAAAGAAATGTTTGACTGGGATGCGAAAAGATCTACGGTCCGTACATTTTTAACAAGCATCGAAGGAAAAGGATTTGTTAAAATTGAGAGAAGAGGAAGATTTTCTTATCTCAAGCCTTTGGTAGACGAAAAAAAATACAAAAGAGAACAGGTACTGAAATTTGTTGATTTTTGGTATGGCGGTTCTAAAGTTGCACTGATCAAAGCTATAAAGGGCAAGAAACTGACAAAGGAGAAAGAAGAGTACCTTCGAAAGGTATTTAATGAGCCGGAAGAATGAAAACTGCAGGAAGATTGTTTCTGTACATCAATCAGCATTGTCAGATGATGACTGAAACTATGAGCCAGATACTTCAAGGACTGGCTCTTTTTTTCGTCCTGCCCGCTTTGTTCTGACAAGAAGAACTGCTGTACGTTTTTCGCACAGCAGCCCCTGCTTAAAAAATAATTATGTAGCGATAGTATCTGAGTTATTCAAGGCTCAGCGGTTCCTCATTAGAAATAGAAGTGCCGTCTTTTGCTTTTGCCACATAAAATACAGACAAATTTTCCGGCTGATAATAGATTTCCAATGATGACAGGGAATTTAATTTTACACCTTTTGATTTGATGTCCTCCTTCACTGCCTTTTCCACATCTGCGACGAGCACATTGTGACTCTGAAACTGTACTTCTGTATAGATTTTCATATTTTATCCTCCTTTCCTGCTTTAATTTTCTTATTATAAACCTTGTTTCATAAATATTCAAAGGATCAGGTGAAATATGAATATATTTTATTTTTTATGATTGACATTTTGATAAAAGAGAGCTATTATAAATATAACATATGAATGATTGTTCATATGAATGAATATAATAATAAAAAGGAGGGTGAGAAGTTGACAGTACATGATATAGACTGCTGTGATACCTATCAGGTCCATGATGACCTTCTGAAAACAGTAAATGAAAAAATGCCCGAGGAAAGTGAACTGCAGGATCTGGCAGACCTTTTTAAGGTCTTTGGAGATTTTACAAGGATCAGGATTCTGTTTGTTTTGTTTGAAGCAGAAGTATGTGTGTGTGACCTGGCGGAGGCTCTTGATATGACTCAGTCTGCCATTTCACATCAGCTGAAGATACTGAAGCAGGCAAGGCTTGTAAAATCCAGAAGAGAAGGGAAATCGGTTTTTTATTCACTGGCAGACGGTCACGTAAGAACGATCATCGCTCAGGGAAGAGATCATATTGAGGAATAATCATAATTAAAATGGGAGGATATTATGAAGAAAAAATTTAAGTTACAGGATTTAGACTGTGCACATTGTGCGGCAAAAATGGAAGAGGCAATTAAAAAAATACCGGGAGTAAATGATGCCAGTGTAAGTTTTATGACTCAGAAAATGACGATCAGCGCAGAAGATGAAAAGTTTGATGAGATCATGCAGAAGGTTGTCAGTACCTGTGCCAAGGTTGAGCCTGACTGCAGGATACTCATCTAGCTGATAAAACCCGGATGGAACGGAGCCGATCCCTCACTCCGGGTTTTATTTTTTAATATAAGGAGACTATAATTATGACAAAAAAACATAAAAAGATGCTGATCCGGATCATCGCGGCATTTTTCCTGCTTGCAGGGCTGATGATTGCGGAACATACGGGAAAGCTGGAAAGTTTGGAAGGTTCATGGGCTTTGTTTGTGATTTATCTGATTCCGTATCTGGTGATCGGCTATGACATTATTTTCAAAGCAGCCAGAAATATCAAAAACGGACAGATATTTGATGAAAATTTTCTCATGATGATTGCCACGTTCGGGGCCTTTGGAGTGAAAGAGTATTCTGAAGCAGTGGCCGTTATGCTGTTTTATCAGGTGGGAGAGCTGTTCCAGAGTTATGCGGTGGGAAAATCCCGCCAGTCTATCTCAGAAATGATGGATATCTGCCCCGAATATGCGAATATTGAGGTTGACGGAGTGCTTACACAGGTTGATCCTGATGAAGTGGAAATAGGAAATTTTATTGTTGTAAAGCCGGGGGAAAGAATTCCTTTGGACGGTGTGGTCATTGAGGGGGAATCCCTGGTCGATACAGCCGCACTGACCGGCGAGTCCGTTCCAAGAAAGGCAGCCGCAGGCGATGAAGTGATCAGCGGGTGCGTCAACGGAAGCGGTACACTGAAAGTAGAAGTGACGAAAGAATTCGAAGACTCCACTGTTGCAAAGATTCTGGAACTGGTGGAAAATGCCAGCAGCAAGAAGGCAAATGTAGAAAATTTCATTACCAAATTTGCAAAATATTATACCCCTGTGGTAACGATCGGTGCTGTGATTCTTGCAGTACTTCCTCCGCTGATCTTAGGAGGAGGCTGGGGTGAATGGGTTCAGAGAGCCTGTATTTTTCTTGTCATCTCCTGTCCATGTGCGCTGGTGATTTCAGTGCCTATGGGATTTTTCGGAGGGATTGGTGCTGCCTCAAGGCTCGGTGTGCTGGTCAAAGGAAGTAATTATCTGGAAGCCGTATCTGAGATGACGACCATCGTATTTGACAAGACAGGAACTTTGACAAAGGGCGAATTTAAAGTGACGGAGATCCTGCCGCAGGGATGCAGCGAGGAGGAACTTCTTGAACTGGCGGCATTGGGTGAAGGATATTCGAATCACCCGATTGCAGGTTCTATCAAAGAGGCATATGGAAAAACAGCGGATATGAACCGTGTGTCCGACGCTGAGGAAATCGCGGGACACGGAATCCGTGTTTTGATCGATGGAAAAGAAATTCTAATCGGAAACGGCAAGCTGATGAGACAGCAGCACATCGACTATGTCTCCTGCAAAAGCAGCGGAACTGTCGTCTACGTGGCCTCTGAGGGAGTGTTTGCAGGTGCCATTGTCATTTCTGATACGGTAAAAGACGGGGCAGAAGAGGCAATCAAACGCATGAAGCAGGCAGGTGTTAAAAAATGTGTCATGCTCACCGGAGACAGGAAAGAGGCAGCTGAATCTGTTGCCGCACAATTAGGGATTGATGAAGTATACGCAGAACTCCTGCCGGGCGATAAAGTAGTTAAGGTGGAAAAGCTCCTGGAAAATCAGAGGGACAAAGAAAAGCTTGCTTTTGCCGGAGACGGTATTAATGATGCTCCGGTGCTTACAAGAGCAGATATTGGGATTGCCATGGGGAGCATGGGATCTGATGCGGCCATAGAAGCCGCGGATGTAGTATTGATGGACGACGATGTCAGAAAGATTGCCTCCACCGTTCATATTTCAAGAAAAACACTGCGGATCGTGAAACAAAATATTGTGTTCGCTTTAGGGGTGAAGGCTCTTGTATTGGCTCTTGGCGCAGCCGGAATGGCAAATATGTGGGAAGCGGTCTTCGCAGATGTCGGAGTATCTGTAATCGCAATTCTTAATTCCATGCGAGCGCTGAAAACCGATGACAAAGAATAAAAGAAAATTAAGGGAAAAATCCTGATTATATGATATGATGCAGCAAAACAGAAACATGATCCTGTTTTGCTGCATTTTTCTTTTTTACCTCTCAGGAAAGAGACTCCGTGACTTCTTTGAACTGAAAAACACTACGGGAACAAAGAAAAGCCTTATAAATACTGCATTTAAATGAATGAGCAAGAGGAAATATTGAAGGATTTACGACAATAGCACAACAAATGAAAGAACATTGTATAACGACTTATACTAAGAAATGCAGAGATATGGAGAACGATACTTGAAATAGAATGTCTTTTTCTATACTGTGAAGTAAAGAAACGACAGTAAGCGAACATACCGAATTTATTCTATTGCTATGTTTGATGAATGCTGAAATATTATAGACAGGTGCTTAAAAATAGTGTAAAATTAACTTGTATTAGGAAAAGAAAAATACTTTTTAATTTTGTATAAAAAGGGGTTGACAGACATGCTTAGAAACTGGTATACTATGACAGACAGACAGACAGACAGACAGACAGA
>NZ_QTXQ01000012.1:0-1132 GCF_003461725.1 Anaerostipes sp. AF04-45 | reverse complement strand
GACAGACAGACAGACAGACAGACAGACAGACAGACAGACAGACAGACAGACAGACAGACAGACAGACAGACAGACAGACAGACAGGTAAAGTCTGCCTTTTTTTGCGTACAAACTATATAGACATACCAAAAGCACAGATACACTAATTATATGGTGATCTGTGTCTTTTTTGCGTTCTGTAGAAAAATGAGTGAAAAGAGGAAAGAAATATGTATAAAGAAAGTGTCAAGAAGAATTCTCGTTACACAATGTCAAAATTTGTGTGTGTGGTTTTTGTACTAATTTTAATATTAAATTGTATGTCTTTGCAAATTAAAGCAGAAGGAAATACGAATGGGGATATAAAAGATAGTGAATATAATCCAAAATATACCATTCAACATTATTTAAATTATCCAGCGATGGCTTTGGACATTCCAAATTCTGGTGATAAGGCGGGAATGGATTTAGTAAATGCGCAAGCATCTAAGACAGATACGATGATTGTATGGCGAACAGATGCTTCACGGGAAAATAATTTACCACGTAATTTTAAGAAACAAAATAGTTATGGAGAGAACCATAGTGTGGATGAATTATATGAACAAAGTCCACATTCGCAACTAAACTTAAATGATGATGGAACAGTAAAAACAGAAAATGAATTACGAAAATTGTTTGCTGATGAGGAAACATATTTCTTTGAAAAATCACAAATGCGATTCATGAATAAGCTTTATAATGATAAAAGTGAAAATCATTATAATAAGAATTATACATTAGAACAGGTTTGGCTTTTGAAAGAAGGTAAGGATAAAGATAGTACCAATGAAGAGGATTTTTATGTCTTAGATGCACCTGTAATGGATGATGGAATCCATCATGATCCTTCTAAGTTTACTTTCACTAACTATAAGGACAATCCAGCATTTAATTCTACAAAAACTACAAATGCTGATGGTGTGAAATATATTGGAGATTCAAAAGACGGTTATACGATTTTAATTACTGAAGATACGGTCATTCGTCTAGTTTTTGAACCAACTGCAGAAGAAAATTATAATTATGATGCAGTGAATTTTTTCGATTATGATATAACGGTGTCCGACGGCAGAATGTGGGAGGTACTAACCGCACGTTATTTTAGTGCCA
>NZ_QTXQ01000011.1:0-75089 GCF_003461725.1 Anaerostipes sp. AF04-45 | reverse complement strand
AATTTGCGGTAGAATTGCAGTCGGTTGGAACTTTAATTCGCCGCCCGACACTTAATTGAAGTAATTTTATAAACAATATCAAGAGCATTGCTTAATGCAAGATTTTGTGGTTTTCCAATCCGTTCCATAATATCATAAATTCTATGCATCTAATCCCCCCTTAATCATTCCTGTTTTAGAAAGTATAACACAATTCCTAAAATTTCTCAAATAGGAGACAAATTGCAAGAGATTTTTAGAAAATAAATGAAATATGGCAAATTGCACAGCTTTTGTTGTGCTTTATTATGCAACTTGACAAGGAATAAAAAATAGTTCGAACGTCCGAACTATTTCAAAAAAGAATCTATATCTTCTTTTTTAAATTCCAGATAGACAACTTCTAAATCTATTTCTTTATTGTATTGTGTCTTTACATACGAGAGAAATTCTTGATTGTCTAACAGGATGTTCTGTATTTCCTCTAAGTCGATATTGTACGCTTTAACAGTAGCTTTCCTACAATTACGGCTTGCCCAATATCGGCGTTTTCCTTTTGTGACAGCACATAAATCCTTTGTGATGTATTTTGCAATGTAATGACTTACACGGGTCGTATCCTGCACTTGTGTGACAGTAGAAAAACCTAGTTTCCAGTTTGCAAGGTTATAAATCGGCTTTCCATTCCTTTGTTTTATTCCGCTGTCTTTCAACTCTATATCTCCGATGTGAGAAAGAAGACCATGAAAGTGATAGCTTTTCCCATCCTTATGCAGTTCCGGGATTAAGATATAAACTAAATCCGGCGCATACCGTTGCTTTAAATTATTTAACCACTTGCTTGTTTTTTTTGTTATAGCGTCATAGTCTGTCCGGTCGATATATTGCGGATTGTATGTAATCGTTAAAAAGTAACTCCATGTGTTCGCCCTTGTAATCTCATAGATTTCTTGTATTGTACGGGCACGGCTGGACCGGATAGAACGGTCCCTGTCAACCGGAGTTCGGACGTCCGAACTTTTTTGTAACAAACATTCCTCTAAGTCTTTCACACCTGCCACTTTTTCAGAACTGTAAATCTCTTTACTGTATAAACGGATATGCACACTGTCTAAATAATCGTACACTTTAATATTATAAAATCCCATGTTTCCCCCTTCCAAAAAAAACATGTGAGTGTTAAGTGTTGCTATAGTCAAGTAAGCAACACTAAATTCTATCCGATAAATCCTATCCGTTTGAGGGCGGCTCTGCCGAGGGCTCCCTACCCTCGTCTGAGCCGCTCTCAAACGTGTTATATGTATCGTAAAGACTATAGTATTTCTTCTTGGCTCTAAAGAAACGCTGTCCAACTTTCTCTCGCATCGGATACCAAATTTTAACTCCGCAAAATAATTTTCCAAGCGCAAACATAGAAAGAAGTTTACCACCAATTCCGTAGTTAGAAACTTTTCGATGGACAACTTCATATTCAATTAAAGACCGGATTTGTCGGTCGATCATCCGGTCAAATAAGGCAACAAGTATAATATCGTAGCCCATTTTTCTATGCTGGGTATAGAAACTAAGCCATTCTGAACGGCCTTTTGCATTCCATTCACGAGCATTAAATAAAAGTTGGCACTCGTCTATGACCAATAAAATACGACCCTCTATTACACATTTACCATTCCAATACTGTCTCGCAAAGTCTTGTAAATAATCCGGTGTAAGTTCGGTATTGTCCACATAATAAAAACTGTTTTTCTTACCCGAATAATTAAAGCTAAAGTTTGCGATTACCGGAAGTCCAAGACGTAACGTTTCATATACAACTTTTGCCGTATGCAAAGACTTCCCACTACCCGGTGTACCACTGTATAAATAAATCATTATACCCCTCCTGTCTATTCGATTGCTTTAATCCAACGTAAAACGATAGAATAAGCATAAAATAAGCCAATGGAAACCAGCCAAGCCGCACCGATCTTTATAAATGTGCCAATAGGAACCAGCCAGTTTACATACTCAATATAAGGAATTGTTAAGTTATCAATAAAACTTACAAAAGGACTGTGCGGAAGAACAGAGGAAATGGTGGAAACTAGAGCCTGTATAGCTTCCAAAAACCAGTTATAAATTGTTTCAAACATCTATATCCCCTCCTATCCCTTGATAATTCCACGGGTCGCAAAGATAAGACCGACAAGAAAAACAAGCGTCATACAAGTGCGCGAGACTTTCGCGACAGAATCCCAATCTTTCAAATCCACAATGATTTTATCATCTACATTTGCAAACTTTATTTTCACAGGGATTTCAAAGCGGGGCGCTTTTGGTTCTGCATCTAATTTATTGATCAACTTCACAAAATCAAACGGCATACAGAACGGAAAAATTTCTGTTAAATCAGCAATAATTGTATTCCAGCTTGGTTTTTTTGGCATATCTGGATTCGATGGCGTATCAGGATTATCTGGATTTGGGTTATCGGGGTCCGGGTCTGTACCGGGATCAGGGTCTGTACCTGGGTTCGGGTCTGGCTTTGTGCCGGGATCAGGATACAAAGACGGATTTACTTTGTGAAAAAAGTCCAAGACAGCTTGATTAATTGCATCTGTTTTTTGTGCCGGGGATAAATCCGGGTTCGCATTTGCATCTGCCTTTTGTTGTTGTAACTGCTGTAATAATTCTATAATATCTAAGCTGTTCGGGTCATAGGTGGGATGCTGTTCCAAGTCTGGATTATTGTCAAATTGGTTTGCATAATCTGGATGAATCCACAATACCTGACCATTTTTTAAATCAATCCACTGTCCACTCACAAAATCATAAACATAAGTGTTCAATTTAGGATTCAATACGATATTGTCACAGAAGATTTGTAAAGCATTTGAAACAGTATTATAGGAATTTTGAACATAATTAGATGAACCATCCAAAGCCTGAAAAAAATCAAACGGTTTATGATTTCCCACTTCAAATGCAGAGTTAAAATCTATTTCTTTTTTATCCATCATATATAAACTTAAACCGCTATCCCCACGAACAAATACCATAGAATCACACTTATTTTCAGCATTTTGTAACACAGGGATATAGCGGTTTCTTTGTGCATCCGGTTCTGGAATTTTTTGATTCAAGATATAGGTTTCATCTTGAATGATTTCATAAACTTTTTTACAATACGCTTCATTGGTAGAATTAAAGTTGCTGAATCCAAAAGCGGCAGTTTTTCCAGACAAGTCAGCGTTTCCGGGAAAAAGGTACTGTAACATATCAGAACTAACCGGATTCTGAGCATCAAACTGGTATTCTTGTATCGTTTCATCAGCCAAATGCTCACCAAAGTTATAAGATTTATATGTAAGTTTTACAGCCTTGCGAATGGCATAAGTTGTCAGTGCGCTGAATGTAACCGCTTTATCTCCTTTGATTGCAAGTTTCAAATCATTATAATTATCATAGTCTTCCCCCTTGTCTTTGTCATCGTCGTCATCAGGGTCAAAGTCAGGACCGGGATTTAAATAAGCATGATTAAAATGTGTTGATAAATAGTCATCTAAATCACTTACTGTTTCCTCGTCTAAGTTTGTCGCAGTCAGAGCAATTCCACCAATCGCAAACAAAATGGCAATGACAGCTAAATCGTCAATCACAAAAGCCGCCTGCACCCGGCGATTGTTAAACGATGTTATCAGAATCATAGAACAAAGCATCATGCAAAGTATGCGGATAGAAAGTTTTCGCTTCATGTATTTTTCTCCTTTCTAAAAAAGGGCATACCGTACAGGTACGCCCGAAAAAAGTATACTTATTTAGAAGCAACTTTTTTGAAAATTTTGACGATAATACCAAACACAAGCCCGATTGCAACAAACGGAAATGCGTAAGGGATTACAGTACCAACGGCTTCCATTGCCTGGTCAGAAACACCCTTTAAAGCGTTTGTAATCGCAGTAATTATAGCTTCCATGTTTTTCTCCTTCCTACTTTATGCCTTGTTTACAATGCTTCTAAATATATCTATCAAAAGGCCGACAATGATACACATCGTACCCATTGCGGCACCGATAGTTATGGAGCCAAACATCACAGGGGCAATCAATTTTATATTTTCAACTGCATATTCCAAAGTATCACCTCAATTTAAAATATTTGCTCAAAATCAATGCAAGGATCAGACCAACAAGAAGATAGATACCTACACCACAAAACATTGTTACCATAACAGAATCACCGATACCGGATTGAACGGATTTCATATAGGTCTTATATTCCTTTATGAGCTCTTCATCTTCCTTGTTTTCGGTCGTTTCTTCCGTTGTTTGGGGGATGGAAGAATTTATAGTTTCCGTTGTTTGTGTTGTCTCCTCGGTCTTCTCTGTACCCTGTTCTGTTCTGCTTTCCATACGAATAATAGGAACCGTAGAGACAACCATATCTTTATATTCAAAGTGCATAAAACCTCCTGAATTCGGTAATCAAGAGGGCTTATCAAAGCGTGGCTTTCCTAAGCCCTCTAAGAACAGTATGTATACTGGAAGGATTCTGGTTGTAAAGTGTTGCCCTACGGCGTATCGCAAAAGTTCGGACATCCGAACTTTACTTGCCACTTTACAACCATCTACTTCATTAAAACTGCACGCTCAATCAGTATCTTTTTGTATTTTGAATCTACATAGCCATAGAGATCATAGGGCTTCATGTCCTCAAGGCTGTGAAAAACTTCCTCCGTTACCGAAATTTCATCCGTAACCGTATTGCCATTATCATTGACCATGCAAACGGCTTTATAAGAAACACCGTTTCTACCGTTGTACTCATACGCTTTTTTGTTCTTTCCCAACACTGTTGTTTTTAAATTTACATTTAATTTCATAGTTCTACCTTCTTTCTAAAATAAATAGTGTAAAGTGTGTAAAATACATAATCCCAAAATAACGGAATAAATTGAAAATCGAATGAAACTTTTCCGTGCAATATTTTCATTTCCAAAAAGTAATGCGTAACCAAAACGATAAAAATATAATACGGTTAAAATTAGAAACAGAAATAAAGAAATAAATAAAATCATAGACATCATACAAAACCTCTCTATATTTGGAAGGGGTACGCCCCCGAAGGGGCGCATCCTCTAAAAAACAATCTTAACTTCTAAATGCGGTTTTTTACCTGTTGTCTTCTTTGCGTCTTTCAAAGCATCTTCAATCACTTCCTTGAGTTTTAAAAGTTCATCATAATCAGAGACGGAACAAACAAGCATATCTTTAGCAGTTTTTGAAATATCCAAGATAACACCGTCTTCATCACAGGCTGGTTTAGACATAATGTCAGATTCATCAGCATCAATATCATGGATATCCCCCTCTTTCAAGTCTGTGATTGCAGTTTCTAACATATCCGTATATTCTCGTTTCATCTCCCGAATTTCACGGACAGACATGGAAGGGTCACACTGGTCAAGAAAGCTGTCCGGACAGTTTAAAAGAAGTGTCAACTTACTAATACCATAGTCTTTCATATCATCCCGGATATCCAGCAAATTTTCTTCATCGAATACACCGAACCGCTCACAGATGTTAATGAAATTTGAAGTTGTGCCCCTTGCAAGTTCAAACTTGTCTTTCGCAAAGTCATAGATATTCTTATATGAATCAATTTTATAAAGTTTCTTCTTGTAAACTTTGTGGAGAAGAAATGCAATTTTCAGAGAAGACATTTCTACTTTTTGATATTCTTTCTGAATCGCAGTCACACAATTTTTATAAAGTCGTTTGTCTTCCGCTTGGATTTTTGCCTGATTTGTTTTTGCAACTTCTTTCATCTGCTTTGCAACCGTTGTTGTCTTTTTCTTTTGTTCGAACGTCCGAACTTTTTTACTTGTGTTTGTCATAATATGTACCCCCTCAACTTCCTATTTGAATAACATGGACAATGATGTATATTCCTCTAATGTCAGAACCTCGATATTTGCGGCAAACATTAAAACATGAATCGCATGTGTCCGGATAATGTCAGCCCGTTTGAAATTTCTGCTCTGCTGACAGGCAAGATAATCATAATACTGATATTCAATGTAGTCGTTAATTTCCGTATTTGTTAGATTCTTAGAGTACCCCATAAAGACCGCCTTTCTTTCCTTTTTGCTCTCTTGTTTCTTTCTAATTACATTTTACAACTTTCAGTTTCATAATTTTTGGAGAAAATTTATTGACACACCCCGGTCAGTGTTATATAATATGAAAATGTGACATAAAAGAAAATGCTTACCCCAATGCCCCGGAGGGAGTATTTTATATAGAAGACACATTGATTGAGAAATTTAGGAGGAAGAACCATGAAGAGCTTTATGGCAAGCCCATCAACAATTGAAAGAGAATGGTATGTAGTTGACGCCACAGGACATACATTAGGACGTTTAGCATCAGAGATCGCAAAAGTTTTAAGAGGAAAGAATAAGCCGACTTATACTCCTCACATCGACACAGGCGATAACGTGATCGTTGTGAATGCAGATAAAATCCAGGTAACTGGAAAGAAATTAGACCAGAAGATCTACTACAATCACTCTGATTATGTAGGCGGAATGAAAGAGACGACTTTAAAAGAAAAAATGGCGAAAAAGCCTGAAGATGTTATTTATCTTGCAGTAAAAGGTATGCTTCCAAAAGGTCCTTTGGGAAGAGCAATGATTAAGAAACTTCACGTATATGCAGGCGCAGAGCACAACAATCAGGCTCAGCAGCCAAAAGCATTAGAGA
Organism: Anaerostipes sp. AF04-45; assembly: GCF_003461725.1. NCBI lineage: Bacteria > Bacillati > Bacillota > Clostridia > Lachnospirales > Lachnospiraceae > Anaerostipes > Anaerostipes sp. AF04-45. The sequence goes on along the minus strand of NZ_QTXQ01000011.1, from coordinate 68,367 downwards.
TCAAGTATTAAGAAGGAGGACGATTAAGTGGCTACAGCAAAATATTACGGAACTGGTAGAAGAAAAAGCAGTATCGCTAGAGTATATTTAGTACCAGGAACAGGAAAAATCACAATCAATAAAAGAGATATCGACGAATATTTAGGATTAGAGACATTAAAAGTAGTCGTACGCCAGCCATTGGTTGCTACTGACACTCTCGGAAAATACGATGTTTTAGTTAATGTTATCGGCGGTGGTTTTACAGGACAGGCAGGAGCAATCCGCCACGGTATTTCCAGAGCTTTATTACAGGTTGACGGAGACTTCCGTCCGGTATTAAAGAAAGCAGGATACTTAACCAGAGATCCACGTATGAAGGAAAGAAAGAAACCGGGACTTCGTTCTGCACGTCGTGCACCACAGTTCTCAAAACGATAATAAAAAATTATATAAGAGAATTAATCAACCCCATGAAAACAGCAAGTTTTCGTGGGGTTTCTGTTTTGTTGAAAAATATAAAGTTTTACTAAAATATACAATTTTGAAATTGTAATAATTAAAATGATGTGATAAAATTTGGTTATGGAACAACCGTGTTACAGGGTGGTTTGACCTTCATTCTACATAGAATGGAGGTGGTGCCAATGAAGAACAAATTCAGTTTTATTGACTTGATGCAGTTCGGATTATTTTTGATTGCACTACTGACCTTCATATATTTGATTAGTCATTAGTTACGCATAGAAAAACCACCCTTGAAACTTTGGCAGGTGTCAGGGTGGAATTTTCTAATTCTTTCACAGGTCAATCCCCCTTGCGGGCGGTTGTTCCTTTTTCTACTTAAAATATACCACTAATTTGAAAGTTTGTAAAGAATTCATTGCTGATGAAGATGAAATACAGGATCACGATTGATCATATTAATCATGTTAGAAATATCTTCACAAGCCATCTGAAATTTCGACTTTTCAATCAGTATGTTTTTTCCTGTCATAATATAGGAGGGCATTAGCCGTATATTTTTATAGTATATTTCGCTGTGGCGCAGTTTGTATGTTGAAACAGCAGGAATCACATTTCTTTTCGTTGTTCTTTTAGCGATCATATTCACTGCTTTTTTTGCCACATCCCCCATAAGCACGACTACCTGGACGTTAGGAAATAAGGCGAGCTCCTTCTCAAGAAAAGGCAGGCTTTCTTCGATCATGCTTCTTTCAACGGAAGTGTGAGATTTTGGTTTCTTTACTGCATTTGTAATATAGATACCCAAATCCAGCAGCTCTTCTGCGGTATTCACTGTTATTCCTGCATTTTGGAAAAGACGGATAACAGCAGAAAGGTATTCTCCATCCTGTTTTCCATAGAAATCGTTCTCAGGATCATTGGGGACGACTTCATTAATAAGTACAGCTTTGATATTCTCCGGGATAACATCGACGTCATTGAAATAAAAATTACTGCCCGAAGCATCTATGCTTTGTAAACTTTTTTTTATATTCATGATTCTGCTCCTTTGTGATGGCTGAGGGCTTTTTCGCAGCGCTCTATGATTTCTTTTATTAAGCTTATCGGGTGTACAATTTCAACTTTTTCTCCGAAAGATAACAGCATTTCATACAGCCATTCGTTCCGGGGAAGTGATGCTTTTACAATAAACTGTTGATCGTTTTGTATGATCGCCTCTTCACTGAAAATATCTAAAACCCTATGCCCCATGTCCAATGGAAACCGAAGTTCTATTTCACATAATACTTCCATGTCCTCAGGCAGCGGCCAAATGTTTAAATTATCATGAGGAATTTCATCAAACATAACTTCTGTGAGCTTCAGACTCCTCATCCTTGAGACACGGAATAATCTGTAATCATTTCTTTTGCAGCAGAATCCAAACAAATACCACGATCTGTCTTTATATAATAATTTTATCGGACGGCACCGCCTTTCACTGACCTCTCCCCTGGAATTATAATAACAAAATACAATTTCCTGCCTTTTTAAAACAGAAATTTTCAGCAGAGAAAAGATTTCATGTTCTTTTTGAACGCAGGCTCCCCAGCGGGAAAAATCAATTTCAATCCAGTCTGTATTTGTCTTCTTAAAAAGAGCACCTAGTTTTTCTAATGTACCTTCATGATCGGAATATTGGGCAGCGGATAAGCTCTGAAGACCGATAAAGATATCCTGAATATCAGACTCAGACAGCAAAGCTTTGCTGATGATAAAATCATCATACAGTTTAATACCGCCGTCCCTTCCCGCGGCGGCATACACTGGAATACCTGCACTGCTCATTACATCAATATCGCGGTAAATGGTTCTCACAGATACTTCAAATTTTGAGGCCAGTTCAGGTGCAGTTGCCTGTCCTTTTTCCAACAGATAGTAAAGGATTTTGAATAAGCGGCTTTCATGCAATCGTTTCACCTCCTTGTCTCTCTATTATATCAGACAAACCCTGACAACGTGTGTCAGGATACAGAATAAACAAAATGGGGCGATAATTGTAAGTGTAAAATTATGATAAATTTTCCTTTTCAAATCCGTGAAAATATATTGACTATTTTTGATAAGATGTTATAATGAGGGCATAGATAGGATTGTAACTCTTCGAGGCATTACCTTTAGTGTATTAGGTGTGCTGAGAAGAGTTTTTTATTTTATAGGAAAGTTCTGCGGTCTTTCCTAATAAAATAAAAACGCTCTGCGGGTTGTACACAGATGCGCAGGGAAATCATTTGCCTTCGGCAAATCGTATATGGCACGCAAAGTTATCAAGCCCTCAAAGATTGAGGGTTGGGAGTTGAGGTGTGGGCTTGCCCACTTTGTTCTTTGTGGAAAGGGGAAATATGTTTAACTTTTTTAATAAGAATAAAAATTCAGATGGTGTTATGATGTCACCAGTCAATGGATTGTGTATAGATTTATCAGAAGTTCCGGATAAAGTGTTTTCAGAGAGAATGATAGGGGACGGTGTGGCATTCATTTATGAGGATGATATGATATGTTCTCCATGTAACGGGACAGTAGTTATGGTTGCGGATACCTCTCATGCAATTGGCATAAAAAGCGGAGAGATTGAAATAATTATACACATTGGATTAGATACTGTGGAGCTTAATGGGGAAGGCATTAAAGTATTCGTTAAGACGGATCAAAAGGTAAAAGTAGGAACACCATTAGTTAGAATTGACAGGAATTTTATGAAAGAGAAGTCAGTGAATTTAACTACGCCGATGATTATAACAAATACTGGGGATTTTAAATTAGAGTTTAAAAATACAGGGAAAGAAGTAGAGCGCAGTAAGTCAGAAGTGATAAAGTATACCAAGAGTGAATAGATAAACATTAAAATTATTTATTTTAAGAAGAAGGGGGGGATTTCTTTGTGAGGATTACTAAAAAAATTAATAACAACGTTGCATTAGGGGTAGATCCTAAGGGAAAAGAAGTAGTAATTTTCGGGAAAGGAATTGGATTCCACGAAATTCCTTATGAATTAAACGACTTGTCTTTGATTAGTAAAACTTTTTATGATATTGATCCAGGCTATTTGGAATTATTATCTGAAATTCCTGAAGATATTTTTAATGTTTCATCTAAAATTGTTGATTATGCAAGAAGTAAAGTCGGTTGTGAACTAAATCCAAGTCTGGCATTTATGCTAGCCGACCATATTAATTTTGGTGTTATAAGATTAAAGAAATCCATAGATATTACCAATCCATTAACCAATGATATAAAATATTTATATAAAACAGAAATGGAGATTGGATATAAAGCTCTGGATATGATAGAGGAGGATTTACAGATTCGCTTTCCGAAAGGGGAGGCAGCAAGCATTGCACTGCATATTATCAATGCAGAAGGAATGCAAAACGATATGAATAATACAATAAAAGTTACGAAGATTCTTAAAGAGATAACTAAAATCGTGGAAGAAAGCTTTGATTTTAAAATTGATCAGGATAGTATTGACTATTCCAGATTTGTGATTCACTTAAAGTATTTTGTACAGCGTGTGAAAGAACCAAAAGAGAAAGTTTCAGATTCTACAAAATTGCTTCTTAAATCTATAAAAGCTCAATTTCCGGATACGTATGGATGTTTTAAGAAAATAGACAGCTATTTAAAAAAAACATTAAAGTTGAAATACAGCGAAGAGGATCAATTATATTTATTGGTTCATATCAATAGGATTTTAAATAACTAAAGAACGCATGTCACGTATTACCCTAAAATTTATATATTTTTCCGCATTGGATTGTAACTCTGCCTTGAGGCATTACCAATGATAAATATTAGTATATTTATCATTTGCTGCCTTGAGGCTTTTTTATTTAATTGATGTCAATTATAAGGGGGGATAAAGATGTAAACAATAAAAATAATTTATGTATACAAGTTTCATTCAAAAATGGAGGTGAACATGATGTCAGCAAGTAAATTAAGTAAGAACATTATTTCTAATGTAGGTGGTGTGGAAAATATCAATTCATTAACGCACTGTGTAACAAGATTAAGGTTTGTTCTTAAAGAGAAAGAAAAAGTAGATAAAGATACCATTGATAACCTGGACGGAGTAACAAGTTCATTATATTCCGGGGGTCAGTATCAAGTTATTATTGGACAAGATGTGGCAGATGTATTTGAAGATATTATTAGTAATTATGAATTGAATGGTACTAAAAAAGGCGCTGCTGATACAAATCAGGGGGAAGATAAAAAGAGTATTTTGGGGCGTTTAGATCAATTGTTCAGCATATTAGCATCAATCTTTACGCCATTAATTCCTGCGATGCAGGGTATGGGATTTTTGAAAATAATTTTGGTCTTAGCAAAATTTATGGGTGCGTCACCGGAAAGCACTACTTATCAGTTGGTCAATACATTATCAGATTCTTTTTTCTATTTCCTTCCGTTTCTTGTGGCGTGGTCCGCAGCGGAAAGATTTAAGGCTAATAAGGCACTGGCTTTGATGTTAACCGGATTGCTGCTGCATCCAGGTTTTATGGAATTATTCAAGGCAAATGAACAGGTTTCATTTTTGGGGATTAATGTCCCGAATATAAATTATACCGGAAGTATACTGCCGCCAATTCTGACAATACTTTTGTTATCATATGTTCAAAAATTATTAAATAAATTACTGCCAAAACTTTTTAAGACAGTATTTTCATCTGTGATCGCTTTGATTATTACAATGCCGATTGCAATCTTAATTATTGGACCGATTGGGAATTGGGGCGGTGCTGTATTAGTAAATTTATTCAATAGTTTATATCAGTTTAGTCCATTGCTGTCTGGTGCAGTAATCGGAGGACTGTGGCAAGTAATCATAATTGTTGGTATGCACTGGCTGGTGCTGACATTGATTCAGTTCCCAAATATAGATAGTTTGGGAGTGGACAGAGTTACAGTTGCGTTTGCTCCTAGTATAATGTGTCAAATTGCAGCAGGACTTGCCGTTACATTAAAAGTTAAAAATAAAGCGGTTCGGCAGAATGCGTTATCTTTAACAGTAACAAGTTTACTCTCCGGCGGAGTAATTGAACCGGTAATGTATGGGGTAAATATAAAATATAGAAAGCCTTTCTACTTTGTATTAGTAGGAGGCGCAGTAGGCGGAGCTATTACAGGAGCATGTGGAGCAGGGATTACCGCTCCGGTTATGTTTGGTATATATACGTTGCCGGCTTTCTTTGGCAAAGGATTTACAGGGTTGATGATAGGAACATTAGTTGGTTGTTCCGTGACATTTTTATTAACCTATTTCTTCGGAGTTGACAAGGCAATCGAAGAAAAACAAAAGAAAGAATTAGAAGCTTACACAGCAGAAATTGTATAAGAAGGAGATAGATTTTATGGAAAAACAATATTTATATAACAAGATTAAAGGGACTTTAGTAGCTGCGGGAATGGGAGATGCAATGGGGGCGCCTTCAGAGGCTTGGAGCAGAGATGAAATTATTAAAAACTATGGGGGACCAATTACTGATTTTATGGATCCAAGTTTAAATCTTTATGTGAAAGATAACCTGATGGGAGAAGTTACAGATGATACATCTCAGATGTATGAAATGGCATTGGCAGTCATTAAATCTAAAGGAAATTTTACGGTAAATGATGCAGCAAATGCTTTGATAGAATGGTCGGAAAAATATCCGAAGTATTATCCAAGAAATGCAGGACCAACAACAAGGTATTTGATAGAAGACTTAAAATCAGGTAAAGATCCTGTTGAATTGGGGAAAACGGGCGGAACATATGACCGTGGTACTTCCAATGGTGCAGCGATGAGAATTGCTCCGGCAGGATTGCTGTTTCCTGGAAATTTGGAAAAAACCATAGAAGTTGCAATTACCATGACTAAGCCGTCCCATGGAACACAGCATGGATATTCGGGCGCATGTGCAATTGCATGTGGTATCTCAAATGCTTTAATGGAAGATTCTGATTTATATTCTATTGTGAAAGCTTGTCTTTACGGAGCGAAACGTGGAGAAGAAATTGGAAGGGAAGAAGCCAGAATTGCTCCGGGATTTGCAGTTTATGAAAAAGTTGTTAAAAGTATAGAAATTGCTTTAACCTCAGATCACATGGACGAAGCGATGGAAAGATTGGAAAGAAGCGTTGGAAATGACGGATCTATTCAAAGTTCTGCTGCATGTGCCATTGGTCTTTTCTTAGCAAGTTCCGGAGATGTATTGAAAACAATCATCGGCGGAGCAAATATTGGCGGAGATACCGATACGATTGCATGTATTGCGGGAATGTTAGCCGGCGCATATACAGGATTTGAAGGGATAGACAGTGATAAATTTGAAGTGTTTAAAAAGGCTAATACAGGATTTGATTTTGATAAAGTATCTGAAGAACTGACAGATTTAGCTCATAATAATTATTTGAATGCCAAGTAATTCTTTAAACTTCTTAGGATGTTGTTTTGATTCTTATAGCGGTCTCCTTTAGAACTGTCTGATATGATAGAGACTTAAAGGAGGCTGTTTTTTTATTTCCTGATCATGCTCAGACAAACCCTGACAACGCGTGTCAGGATAAAAATGGATGTTGACAATATGAAAAGCAGAGACTATAATAAACAAAAAATAAGAAATGAAATGAGGTGTCTTGGTGTTACGGGTTTCTGGAATGAGCATTGCAGAAAAATAAAATATTGATCAGGGACGACAGGTATGGATATGCCGGTCTGTCTTTTGTCAGCCTGCATATAAGCAGACTGATCTGATATTTTGCCTTACAAACCCGTTTCATACGCTTTATTATAGATGGAAAGAGATGTTGGAACATAGCTGTAATGCTGTGTTTTTTATTTCATAGGAAAGATCTACGACCTTCCCCATGAAATAAAAATGCTCCGCAGGCTGTACACAGATGCGTAAGGAAATTATTTGACTACGTCAAATCGCATCTGGCACGTAAAGTTGTCAAGCCCCTCAAAGATTGAGTGGGTGGGGAGCTTTAGTGGGCTTGCCCACTTTGTTATTCTTTAAATTTAGACTTCTTTCGTAAAAAGATCACAGGGAATGTGCCGGTTTCGGGGCAATGTATCTGTGATCTTTATTTTATTTCAGGAAATTAAACTATGATAAATAGGCATCATTCTGCCTTGACTGAGAAAGGAATCTATCATGAAAAATAAATCGTTGACAACATTGGGATATCATCAGATATTAGAGCAGCTCAAAGACTATGCATTTTCTGCGGGGGCAAAGGAACGGATCGGCCGGATGCTGCCTTTATTGTCTGAACTGAAGCTGAGGAAACATATAAATGACACATCCCAGGCAAGAGGAATGGTGGAGACATATGGAACACCACCTCTCCCGGCCATGGATCATATGGAAGAATATATAAAAAAAGCAGCTGCGGGGGCACTGCTGCTGCCGGAGGAACTGGAAGAATTGTGTATGTTTTTAAATTCTGTCGCACGGCTGAAGATCTACCTTAAGAAAGGGGAGGCTGAACAAATCAGCCTGGCTTTTTATAACCAGAATTTAGAATCCCTGGATGACCTGAAAGAGGAGATCAGGCAGTGTATCAGAAATGGAAGGGTAGATGACTATGCGTCACCATACCTGAAAGACATCCGAAAGCAGATGCTTCTGCTCAGTGAGAAAATTGGAGAGAAAGCTGAAAAAGCACTGAGAGCAAATAAAACGTATTTGAGCGATGCATTTGTAGTGAAAAGAAACGGAAGGTATTGTATTCCTGTCCGTAAAAAATGCAGAAATATGGTTTTGGGAAGCGCAGTTGACCAGTCTTCCACCGGTGCCACTATCTTTGTGGAGCCTGCTTCAGTTGCAGGGCTCAGAGAGGAACTGGAACTTTATCAGATTGAGGAGGATTCGGAAGAAAGAAGAATCCTTTACAGCCTGACGAGCCTGGCAGCACAGAATGAGGAAGCTTTGAAAGAAGATATTCGTGTGATCGAAAAGCTTGACTTTATATTTGCCAAGGGACGCCTGAGCCTTGAAATGAATGCAGTGGAACCTGAGATTAATACAGAGCATTACATCAGGCTTAAGAAAGCCAGGCATCCAATGCTGTCAGGGGAAACCTGTGTGCCGTTAGACTTTGAAATAGGCAGAGAAAACCGCGGAGTCATCATAACAGGACCGAATACAGGAGGAAAAACGGTAGCAATTAAGACGGTCGCCTTAATGAGCGCGATGGCATGCTCCGGGCTTCATGTTCCCTGTGAATGTGCAGAACTCTGTATGCAGAATGAGATCCTTTGTGATATTGGAGACGGACAGAATATTTCTGATAACCTGTCTACCTTTTCAGCACACATCAAGAATGTTCTGGAAATATTAAAAAGAAGTCAGAAAGACAGTCTTGTCATATTAGATGAACTGGGTTCCGGGACCGACCCGGCGGAAGGAATGGGAATCGCAGTGGCGATCCTCGAAGAGTTGAGAAACAGCGGAGCATTATTTCTGGTGACCACCCATTATCCCGAGGTAAAAGAATACGCAGACCGGTATCCGGAAGTGGTGAATGCAAGGATGGAGTTTGACAGGGAAACTTTGAAGCCTTTGTACCGGCTGAAGGTAGGCGAGGCGGGAGAAAGCTGTGCCCTTTACATTGCAAAGCGGCTTGGTTTCCCGGGGGCAATGCTCAGTGCCGCAGCCAGAGAGGCGTACGGAGAGAAAAGTGAGGCTGTCATAGACAGTTTGCAGCTGACGGATACACAGGAGAAGCTGCGGCGTGAAAAAGCCCCGTCCATTCAAAAGACAGAGAAGAAAAAGGAAACTAAAATAAGAAGATTTGTTACCGGGGACAGTGTGACAGTTCTGCCGGAAGGGGAGATTGGGATCATAGTGAAGCCTGCCGATGAAAATGGTCAGGTACTGGTACAGATTAAGAGAGAAAAGAAGCTCTTCAGCCATAAACGTCTGAAACTGAAAGTAGCAGCATCAGAACTTTATCCGGAAGACTATGATTTTTCCGTTATTTTTGATACAGTAGAAAACAGAAAAGCAAGACATAAAATGGGAAAAGGTTTCCGGGAGGACCTGGTTATAAAGACAGAGGAATAGAGAAAAAACAGGAGGAATTGAGAATGACAGAGAAGGAAAAAGCGGCTTTGGGAATGCTTTATAATGCGAATTATGATACGGATTTAAAGGAAGAGCGGCTTGACTGCCAGGAGCTGTGTGCAGAATATAACCGGCTGATGCCGAAGGAATTGGAAAAAAGGACAGAACTCATGAAGAGGATTCTGGGAAAAACAGAGGGAGAATTTATGGTGGAGCAGCCGTTTTTTTGTGACTACGGCTATAACATTGAAGTTGGTGAGAGGTGTTTTCTGAACTATCATTGTACTATTTTGGACGGAGCCAAAGTTACATTTGGACACGATGTCTTCGTAGCGCCTAATTGTTCTTTTTATACAGCGGGACATCCGTTTGATATAGAACAGAGAAACGAAGGGCTTGAATATGCCTATCCGATCCATATAGGAAACAATGTCTGGATCGGAGGTAATGTGACCGTGCTTCCCGGCGTGACCATCGGTGACGGCACAGTTGTTGCGGCCGGAAGTGTTGTGACGAAGGACCTGCCCGCCGGGGTGCTGGCGGCAGGAAATCCATGCAGAATCATTCGGAATCTGTCTGAATAACAGAAAGCAGAAGCGGCAGAAAATTAAGGCTGCATTGCACATTTTTAAGTACAATGCTATACTCTAATTAAAACGAGGGAAAGAAGTGTGATGCAAATGACAGGCCTTATATTACAGCTTGAATACAGTGCAAGGATCCTTCTGGCAGCAGTCTGCGGAGCCTGTATTGGCTATGAGCGGACGAACAGACTCAAAACCGCGGGCATCAGGACTCATGTGATCGTATCATTGGCCGCCGCGCTGATGATGATTATCTCCAAGTATGGATTCAGTGATATTCTCGCCGTCCACAACGTTGGACTGGACCCGTCAAGGATTGCGGCAGGTGTCGTAACCGCCATCGGTTTTCTGGGTGCAGGTATTATCTTTGTACATAACCAGAGTGTCAGCGGACTGACGACCGCGGCGGGCATCTGGGCCACTGTGGGAGTCGGCATGTCCGTAGGCGGCGGGCAGTATCTGATCGGGATTTTCAGTACGATTCTTCTGATCATTGTGCAGTGGGTCCTGCACCGTGACTTTAAGTGGATCAAAACGCCCACGGTGGAAGTGATTACCCTGAAACTGCCCAATGGCCCTGACGCTGTAAAGATGATTCAGGAAACGATCAGGGAGGAGTCCATAGAAATTTTAAACATCTCAGTCCAGAAGATAGGAAATGAGAGCATCAAGGTCAGACTGGACGTGAAGCTGCCGGACAGCTTTGATATGTACGATGCGATTCAGCGGCTGCTTGAGAATGAGAATATTGAATCCATTGATATTTAAGATTGAAAGAAAATTATAAGAATCTTGAAGCTTTTTTTTCTGTTTTTTATGATACCCTGATAGAAAGAAAAGGGGGTAGTTTTATGGGTAATCATAGGAACAGAAAGCTTCGGGATGGAATATTTAACGGAGTCTTTATTTTTTATCTGGCATTTCTGCTGGAAAATATTCTGTTTAAGTATGTACAGCCATGGCAGCTGTTTCAGCATGGAAGATACTTTTCAAGATCTTTAAATTTAGTTCCGTTTCGGCAGATTATGAGTTCTTCAGGAATCGGCGACCTGAATATTTATGGGAATATCATTTTATTTCTTCCGCTGGGAATTTATCTGATGTTCTTTATGAAAAGAAGAAAAGCGGTTAAAAGCCTGCTGGCAGTCTTTGGCATCAGCTTGTTCTTTGAAGCCTTTCAATATGCAGCAGCCATTGGAGCCACAGATATTGACGATATTATTTTAAACTGTGCCGGAGGACTTTTTGGAGTTATGTGTTATAAAGTTCTGCTGTTTGTCTGCATGGGAAAGGAAGAGAAGGCAAAGACGGCTGTTGCCGGAACTGCAGCCGTGGTCGGAATGATCACTGCAGTTCTTATAGGCCTGCTCATTGCCTTTAATTAAGGCTTTACAAGATATAAAAGGTATTTTATACTTTAACTAAGAAAAAGAAATGAGGTGTGGAAGGATGATGATGATTTCTTGCTAAAATTTAATCGGCATAAGAGGAGAAGGAGGTTTCCTTCTGGTTTTATGCGCTCTGCAAGAAAGATCATCCGAACTGCTTCTATATAGATTGATATTAGTGTACGCTTGGCGTGCGTGATATTTTTGTATGCGAACTTGCGGGGAAAGTCTTTCCTGCAGGTTTTTTGTTTTATTAAATAACTTATCACGGTCAGGAGGTACCTTTATGTCTAGGATTCAAATTTCAGATTTAACGTTTTCCTATGATACCAGTTTCGATTATATTTTTGAGCATGTCTCATTTCAAATTGATACAGACTGGAAGCTTGGATTTACGGGGAGAAACGGAAGGGGGAAAACTACATTTTTAAAATTATTGATGGGGGAGTACGAGTATAGGGGCTCTATTGCGGCGAGTGTATCATTTGATTATTTTCCGTATCCGGTAAAGGACCCGGCGATGCTTACGGCGGACGTTCTGGAGTCTGTAGACCCGCAATATGAACTTTGGAAGGTTATGAAAGAACTGTCACAGCTGGACGTGCCGGATGAAGTCCTGTACCGCCCGTTTCAAACGTTATCAAACGGAGAGCAGACGAAAGTGCTGCTGGCTGTTTTGTTTGGAAAAGAAAATAATTTTCTTCTGATTGATGAGCCTACCAATCACCTTGACGCCGAGGCCAGAAAAAAAGTGGGAATGTATTTAAATTCCAAGAAAGGATTTATTCTTGTATCCCATGACCGGGCATTTCTGGATGAGTGTACGGATCACATTTTATCTGTGAACAGAACGGATATCGAGGTCCAGAAGGGGAATTTTTCTTCCTGGTATGAAAATAAGATCCTCAGGGATCAGTATGAGTTTTCAGAAAATGAGAAGTTAAAAAAGGAAATTGGACGGCTTTCAAAATCTCAGAGAAGATCTGAGAGATGGTCAGATCAGGTAGAAAAGACAAAAAGGGGCACCAGAGACTCCGGGCTCCGCCCAGACAGGGGATTCATCGGCCATAAGGCGGCAAAAATGATGAAGCGGTCAAAGGCGGCAGAGACAAGAAAGGAAGAGGCAGTTAGAGAGAAATCAAAACTGTTAAAAAATATTGAGACTGCGGAATCCTTAAAAATCTCTCCTCTGGAACACCATGCGAAGAGGCTGGCAGTATTGGAGGATGTATCAATTTCCTATGGAAGCAAAATTGTAACCGAAAATCTGTCCTTTCATATTGAAAAGGGGGACAGGATTGCCCTGGTTGGGAAAAATGGCTGCGGAAAATCCAGTGTGCTGAAACTTTTGCTTGGAAAGCCGGTGGATCACGTAGGTTCTCTCTACAAAGCCAATGGTTTGAAAATTTCTTATGTACCCCAGAACACAGATGGTTTGAAAGGGGATCTCAGAGAGTATGCATACAACTGCGGTATTGATGAGAGTCTGTTTAAAGCAATTTTGAGGAAACTGGATTTTTCCAGATTACAATTTGAAAAAAAGATAGAAGAATTCAGCGAGGGCCAGAAAAAGAAGGTGCTGATCGCAGGGAGCCTCTGTGAACAGGCCCATCTGTATTTGTGGGATGAACCTTTGAACTATATTGATGTATTTTCAAGAATGCAGATCGAAGATTTGCTGAAAAACAGTCGGATAACGCTTTTATTTGTGGAGCATGACCGATCTTTCTGTGAAAAAATTAAAACAAAAGAAGTTTTGATGCAATAAAACAGTTCCTTTCCCCGTTACTATATTGAAACGGAAAGAAACAGAGAAAGGAGATACGGTATGAAAAAAGCATTTGTAACAAAGGTTTTTCTTATCATTGCAGTATTAAGCGGCATGGCTGTCGGAGCATTTCAAATTTCGGGAGTCAGGGCAGATGAAGCGGCAAAAGCCAGGATGAAGGAATTAAAAGAGAAAACTCTGGAAGAAAAAACAGAGGCCGATGCAGCGACTGCCGCAGTAAAACAGGAAGCAGCGGAGAATATAGCAAAAGCCACAGAAGCTGCAGTAACTGCTGCACCGCAAACTACGGAACAGGGGCAGGACAATGCACAAACTTCCGGAGACAACAGGAGGAATGAAAAGAATCAAAGAGACAGGGATCGCTGGGATGACGATAATGACTGGGATGAGCAGGATGATGACGACGATGACAATGATTGGGACGACCAGGATGACGACGATGATGATGACTGGGACGATCAGGATGATGACGACGATGACAATGACTGGGACGATCAGGATTATGATGACGACGATGATTATGATGACGAAGATGAAGATTGATTAAAAAATGGAGGGTATGAAGATGAGAAGAAGATTATCTGTTATATTAGCGGGAATCATGTTGATGGGAAGTGCTGCTTTTGCGCCGGTTAAGGCGGACAATGATCCGGAACCAACCCAGATCACAAGACTTTCCAGCACATCAAGAAAAGTGAGAATCGGAAAAAAATTTGAGATTAAGGCATATACAGAACTGAGAGAATTTGACGAGGACTGTCTTGTGTGGTCTGTGAGCAATGCCAAAGTTGTTAAGTTTGAAGACAGAGACCGGACAGGCGATGATATGGACTTTATTGCCAGAAAAACCGGAACAGCCAATATTTCCTGCCGGATCAGGGGCACTGACGTGAAAAAAACCTGTAAGGTAAAAGTTATCAAGGGCAAGGTAAAAGCACGGATTGCAGTAGATGACAGGACTATGGATGTAGAAAAAGGCGACTGGGAGGACATTGAGGCAAGGCTCGTGGGAGGAAACTACAAAAACAGAAAACTTACGTACAAAGTTTCTAATAAAAAAATTATCCGCGTGAGACGGGGAAAGGTATATGGAAGGCGTTTAGGCGGAGCTAAAATTACAATCCGGGCCAATGCTGATAAGAAGATTAAAAAGGTCGTTTATGTACGGGTTGAAAGAGATGATTAAAAAGTTTTAAGAACAGATGCTTTATCCATATATTTCATGATACAATAAGTATGAAATATCACGGGATAGGATAAAGGGAAGAGTATGATCATTGTTTGGAGCTTTGAGCCGGATTACAAGAAAAAGAAATTAAAAATAGACGAGCGTCTGTTTCGGCGCATTGGACAGGACGACATGGCCGCCTTTGAAGAACTTTATGTTTTGACGGAGAAGACCATTTATGCCTATGCACTGTCTATTGTGCGCCATCACGAAGACGCTATGGATGTTGTGAGCGAAACCTTTTTAAAGATTAGGAGTGCAGCGCATTTATACAAACCGATGGGGAAGCCTCTCGCATGGATGTTTACCATTGCAAGAAATTTTGCCATGAACCGTTTAAGGGAACAGGGGAAATATTGCGGTCAGGAGATTACGGAAACAGATTTTAAGGAGGAATTTTCCTTTGTAGATCATGTGGAAGACCGGATGGTTTTGGAAGTTGTATTAAAGAAGCTGACAGAAGAGGAGAGAAGGATCGTCATGCTCCACGCCGTATCCGGCCTGAAGCACAGGGAAATTGCAAAAGCACTGGACATTCCGCTGTCAACAGTTCTGTCAAAGTATAAGAGAACATTGAAAAAGCTGGAAGCATACTTGATGGAAATGGAGGTGTTAGACAGATGAATAAAATAGAAGAAAGACTGTCCAGGGCTATTGAGAGTGCGCCTTCCCTTTCCGTGGAAGGTCTGAAAAAAGCAGAGATTCAAAAAATGGAGGAGCACGATTATATTACCAGACAGCAGGAAACAAAGCTGACACCTATGAGGAAAAGGTTTGCTCTGGCTGCCGCAGGCATGTGCATGTGTTTTTTGCTCATGCTGAATCTGCCGATACATCAAAGGGCTTCTGCTATCATTGATGTTGACATTAATCCGAGTATCGAACTTGCATTAAATAAAAAAAATGAGGTCATCCGTATGGAGGCCATCAACCATGACGGTGAAAATATTCTTAAGAATCTGGATTATAAGAATCAGGATGTGGAGGAAGTTGTATTCCGCATGCTGGATGAGATGATCCGCCAGGGTTATCTTACAAAAGATAAACTGGACAATAATATACTGTTATCTGTGGAACATTCCGAGAGAGACCAGGCTGAGGAACTTACGATCAGACTGAACAGCGCAGTCACCAAATATTTAAGTGAGCGCCGCATCCCTGTGAAGATTACGGACCAGCATATGTTGGAGGACAAAAAAGAGCGTAAAGTCGCAGAAAAGTACGGTATTTCTTTAGGTAAACTGACATTGATCCGCAAGATCATGAAAGAACATGAGCATTTGAAGATTGAAGATCTCTCAAAACTGTCTTTGAGTGAACTCGTTGATCTTCTGAATGAGAGCCGTGAGAAGCCTGGCAAAAAGAAGCCGGATTCCAAACAAACTCAAACGGAAGCTTCTGTGAGCACCAGTCAAAGGACAATGACTGAGAGTACAGAGAGAACGGCTCAGAAGAAAAAGAAACCAGTGTCCACAACCCGGAGAAAGAAGAAAGCGACAACAGAAAAAAGGATCAGAGACGAAAAAGACGATGATGATGAGAATGACAATGAAGACGATGACAGTGATGATGAAAATGACAATGAAGACGACGATGATTAACTGTTGACGTCTTCCAAGATGCAGAATGAAGCCTCCTTCAAATGGAAATAATAATTCCAAAAGAGAAGGAGGCTTTTATGATTCATTGGATAGACAAAAAATTTAAATTAAAAGAGCATCATACAGATATCAAAACAGAATTCCTGGCTGGTATTACTGTGTTCATTACAATGGTCTATGCTCTGGCTACGGTGCCTAACATGCTGGAAGCCACAGGGGTGGATAAGCATGTGCTGATGACGGTTATGGTGCTGCTCATCGCCGCTGCGACACTTGCTATGGCGTTTTACACGAACCGTCCCTTTGCCCTGGCGCCGGGACTCAGCAGTGCAGGAATTGTGGCCGCTATGATAAGCGCGGATAATGTACCGGTAAAGATTGCAGGCGGCATCGTCTTCTGGAGCGGCCTGCTGTTTCTCGCCATTACATTTCTGGGTCTCAGGGAGGCGATCGTAAGAGCTATCCCCGCCAGCTTAAAATATGCAGTCAGCGCTGGGATCGGTATTTTTATTGTTCTGATCGGAGCGAGAGGAGCAGGTATCATTACGGCAGATGAGGCAAAAAACAGCCTTGTATTCGGCAGTCTTGGATCGCCGGAGGTAATCGCGGCAGTCTTTGGATTTGTCATTCTCTTAATCTTAAGGGCAAAGCGTGTGCCGGGAGATATGATTTTATCTATTCTGGCAGCCACCATAGCCGGAATACCGCTGGGAGTCACGAAGCTGCCCGAACAGATTATTTCCATGCCGGCTCCTGTCGGGGAACAGCTGTTTCAGATTGATATCTTTGGAGCGCTTCAGGTATTGTATCTTCCGTTCCTTTTGGCCCTGTTTGTTCCGGATTTCTTTGCTACCGTAGGGACAATTCTTGGGGTCGGTGCCCGTGCCGGATATTTGGATGAAAACGGAAATTTTGACAGCATTGATCAGTGTTTTCAGGTAGATGCGGCTGCAACGAGTCTGGGAGCACTTTTTGGAATGCCTGGCATGACTACTTATCTGGAATCCTCTGCGGGTATAGAGGCCGGAGGAAAGACGGGACTGACCGTGGTGTTTACGAGTATATGCTTTCTTCTGGCTCTGTTTTTTGCCCCTGTGGCCCTTATCATACCTTCCGCAGCTACGGCTCCGGTGCTGGTCTATATCGGTATCAGCATGCTGGAGGCTATGCGCCATATCAATTATGACGACATAACAGAGAGTATGCCTGCCTTCATGTGTGTAGTTTTCACTGTACTGGCAGGAAATATCGCAAACGGTATCTGCACCGCCATTCTGACGTATCTGGTTATGAAAACGGCGGAAGGAAAAACAAAAGAGATACATCCGTTCATGTATCTCTTAGGTGCGGTCAGTGTGCTTTATTTTTATACCCTGTTTTGACAAAGAATATTTTCAGCGTTTTTTGCGGAACTCTGTATAAGAGTATACAAACGGTGTGACGACCATGACCGCAAGGATTGTCAGAAAGACAGGTACCTGAAACGATTCGGGTGCAAGAGCGGTAAGCGCGACTATCAAGCCTCCCAGGACCTATATTTTTCCGGCGAGCCGGTGTGTCCGAAACCAGTTTTGTTCATCGGCCAGGGTCCATGGAGTTCGAATACCGATAAAATAATTATGTTTTGTTTTAGGCAGCAGATTGCCGATAAAAATAAATAAACTTCCTATTCCCAGGCAGAAGATCAGGTTAACATTAAAATCCATCCTGAAAGCGGCCGCAATGGTCATGATCTGGACAGCGAAGAAAACCAGGCCGATGACAAAGGTGTAGCGGTGATATTCTCTCTGAAATTTATCATAATTATCAGAGTTTGGATCTGTGCGCCGCATAAACTGAAAAAGTATGGTAATTAAAAAAATGATGCCAGGAAATATAAACACCGTAAGTTTCGGGGCAAAACGGTCAACCGTCCCGTGAACATTCCAATGGGCCGGGATCTGTTCCGGAAGGGAAGAAAAAACTGTAAGAGACAGCAGCAGGGAGACAACTGTCAGTAAAATGCTTGATTTAGATTGTTTCATTTATTTGTCCTCCTTAAAGCTTTGAAACCAGTGAATCACTTCTTCAAATACAGAGAGATTCAATTCATAATAAATATATTTTCCTTGTTTCTTGTCGGTTATGAGATTTGCCTGTTTTAAAATGTTCAGGTGGTGGGAAATCGATGCGCCTGTCATATCGAAATGACTGCATATTTCTCCTGCCGGCATGGAACCGTCTTTCAGCAAGTCTAAAATTTCACGTCTGGTGGAATCTGATAATGCTTTGAATGTTTCCTGAAAACCCACAGCTCCTCCTTTCTGATACATTTAGAAGTTTATCTAAATGTATTGTACCATTCTGCTCATACAAAAGCAAGAACATTTAGAAGAATATCTAAATGAAGTGTGAAAGTTAGAAAATCTTACCTTCCGGAGACAGCAAGCCGCAGAACTGGTGAAAATGTCATGCAATATCATCCAAGATTTTCTCAACACATTTATGTTACACTTAGTATTATGAAAGAAATAAGAGAAATATTTTATGACGAACAATTAAAGATTGAAGCCTATGGTTTTTACGGACTCAAACAAAAATTTCCAAACCATTTCCATGATCATTACGTGATCGGATGCATCGAGAGCGGTATGCGGAAAGTGACCTGCCGGGGAGAGGAATTTCTTATTGAACCAGGGGACCTGCTGTTTTTTAATTACAGGGAGAACCATGCATGCGAGCAGGTGGGGGATTATCCTCTGAACTGCAGATTTATTAATATCAAGAGAGAAAGGATGAAAGAAATCGCAGAAGAGATCACGGGAAGGAATGAATATCCTGAGTTTGTAAAACCGATGATTCGGAAGTGTTCAAAAGCTGAGCTTCTCAGGGAAGTGTACCGAATGGTGGCAGAGAGGAGCCAGGAATTTGAAAAGGAGGAGTTATTTTATCTTCTCATGGAGCAGCTGCTCTCTGAGTATGCGGTATTTGAACAGAAGAAAGTACAGGTGCCTGACACAGAACGGCTCAATGCTGTATGCAGTTATATGAAGGAGCATTACAGTGAGAACGTTTCACTGGAACAGCTCTGTAAGATTGCAGGCGTCAGCAGATACAGCCTGATCCGGTATTTTACAAAGTACAAGAAGATTACACCGTACCAATACCTGGAATCCATCAGGGTAAACCGGGCCAAATTATATTTGGAGCAGGGAACCGAGCCGGCGGAGGCGGCGGCAATGACCGGATTCTCAGATCAGAGCCATTTTACAAACTTTTTTAAGCGGCTGTTCGGCCTGACACCGGCTCAGTATCAGAGAATCTTTACAGATAAGAAAGGTTATTAATTATGGAAGACAAAAAATACATACAGGGTCATTTCTTTGCACTGGCTACTATTTTTTTATGGGGAACAACGTTTATTTCCACGAAGATTCTGCTCAGGCAGTTTCAGCCGATTGAGATTTTATTTTTCCGGTTCCTTCTGGGCTTCTTGGTGCTGATTCTTATTTATCCAAAGAGGCTGAAGACAGAAGGCTGGAGGGAAGAGAAATATTTTATGGCCGCCGGTCTGTGCGGTATCACACTGTACTATTTATTTGAAAATATTGCACTCACATACACTATGGCTTCTAATGTGGGAGTTATTATTTCTATATCGCCGTTTTTTACGGCACTTCTGGCAAGGGTGGTGACGGGAGAAAAGTCTCTTGGAAGACGGTTTTTTCTTGGATTTCTTTTGGCCATGTGCGGTATCTGCCTGATTTCTTTCGGCGGTACTGCGCTGCATCTGAGCCCAAAAGGGGATTTTCTGGCAGTGCTTGCTGCCTTCGTATGGGCCGCTTATTCCATGCTGACAAAAAAAATCGGAAGCTTCGGACACAATATCATACAGTCCACAAGGCGCTGTTTTGCATGGGGACTTTTGTTCATGGCTCCGGTGCTGCTGTTTACGGATATTTCATTGGGGAGACAGAGATTTGCTGATCCTTTAAATCTTGGGAATCTTCTGTTCCTTGGGATAGGCGCCTCAGCCATCTGCTTCGTTACCTGGAATACGGCAGTGAAAAGGCTGGGTGCGGTAAAAACTACTGTTTATATCTATATGGTTCCGGTGGTGACGATCATTACGTCGGTCCTGATCCTTGGTGAAAAACTGACTGTCAGGGCAGCATGCGGTGCTTTTTTGACGATCGCGGGCCTGTTTTTATCGGTGGAAAAAAAGAAAAAGAGTGAAAAGTGTGACTTACTCACAGAAGTATTATAGGAAAGCGGTATAATGGACTCAGAAAGTAAATGATGATTTAGAAAAGGAGTGACCATTATGTCAGTTTTAAAAATAACAGGAGCAAATTTTGTCGAGGAAGTATTAAATGCAAAGGAGCCGGTTCTGATCGACTTTTGGGCAGCATGGTGCGGGCCGTGCAGGATGATGTCGCCGGTTGTGGATGAGATTGCGGAGGAACTTCACGGAGTGAAGATCGGAAAGATCAATGTGGATGAGGAACAGGAATTAGCAGTAAAATTCCGTGTCATGTCCATTCCAACTCTATTGATCTTCAAGAATGGAAAAGTTGAAAAGAGTTTTGTGGGAGCAAGGGATAAAAAAGAAATCGTGGATGCCCTTAAAATGCAGGTGACAGAATAAGATGCCGAGGGAATGTGTTATAATAAGAAGGAAAGACAGTAAAGTAAAAGAAAGGAGTTTTCCTTATGAAAATTTATGATTTGATCATCATCGGCGCAGGACCTGCAGGAATGTCCGCAGCCATTTACGCCAAGAGAGCTATGCTTGAAGTCTTGGTTTTAGAAAAAGAAGCAATGTCAGGAGGCCAGATCGTGCAGACCTATGAAGTCGATAACTATCCGGGGCTTCCAAAGATGACGGGTATGGATCTGGGAGATCAGTTCTTCAACCATGCTTCTGACCTGGGAGCAGAAGTCAAGACAGGAGAAGTCTCAGAGATCAGGCATGACCAGCCGATAAAAGAGATCGTTTTAAAAAATGGTGAGGTGCTGAAGACCAAAACAGTTATGCTTGCTACAGGGGCTACTCACAGAAAGCTGGGTGTCCCTGGAGAGGAAGAACTGACAGGTCTGGGAGTTTCTTACTGTGCAACCTGTGACGGAGCGTTTTTCAGAAACAAAACTGTGGCAGTCGTAGGGGGCGGTGATGTCGCTCTGGAAGATGCACTGTTCCTGAGCAGAATATGTGAGAAAGTATATCTGATTCACAGGCGAGATGAATTCAGAGGGGCAAAGATTCTCCGGGATCAAGTGACGAAAAACGACAAAATACAAGTAATATGGAATACGGTAGTGACGAAAATTGACGGGAATGAGAGGGTTGAATCTATTTCCATCAAAGATGTGCATAACGATGTGGATAAGTCGCTGAAAGTCGATGGAATATTCATCGCAGTAGGCACGGCTCCGCAGAGTACGCTGTTAAAAGATGAGCTTGAAATGGACGAAAGAGGCTATATTGCAGCCGGTGAAGACGGAGTGACAAACATTCCAGGAATTTTTGTAGGTGGGGACCAGAGGACCAAAAATCTGCGCCAAGTGGTGACTGCTGCCGCAGATGGGGCAAATTGTGTGGTGTCAGTGGAGAGTTACCTTCAAAAGTTAGAATTGCCAGACAATTAACGAAACATGCAAAAAACTTAAAAATCAAGTGGAAAAGTCTGTTTTGTCATATTTGTATAAGAGTCGTATTTTCAAGTATCAAATCGAAAAATACAGAAAAAAAACATCACATTTTATCCACAGTGCAAAATCACAGTTCTTCGCGATAATACAGTTATACACAAAGTTATCCACA
Organism: Anaerostipes sp. AF04-45; assembly: GCF_003461725.1. Lineage (NCBI taxonomy): Bacteria > Bacillati > Bacillota > Clostridia > Lachnospirales > Lachnospiraceae > Anaerostipes > Anaerostipes sp. AF04-45. Next base: position 46,429 of record NZ_QTXQ01000011.1, on the reverse strand, counting down.
TTATCCACAGCCGATTAAGGTCGAATTGTGGAAATGAAATTCGACAAAATGAAACACTTGTTTTGTGTAGATTTTATAAAAAGATTTGTTTTCAATGGAAAAGCTATATGATATAATAATTAGTATCAAATAGTAAAGGAGTTGGAAGCCATGAATTTCATTATTAGCGGTAAGAACATCGAAGTAACAGAAGGAATCAGGGCAGCAATAGAAGAGAAATTAGGCAGGCTTGACAAGTACCTGACTGATGACATTGACATCATCGTTACTTTGAGCGTTCAAAAAGAGAGACAAAAGATTGAAGTAACAATTCCTATGAAGGGGCACATTATACGTGCAGAACAAGACAGTGCGGATATGTATGTATCCATTGATTTGGTCATTGATATTCTCGAACGTCAGATCAGAAGATATAAAACCCGTTTGATGAGTAAAAAATATGAAGGTGCAGGACTGAAACAGGAATTCATCGACAAGGACGAGGATGTGGATGAAGATGAGATCCGCATCATCAGAAGCAAGAAGTTTGCGATCAAGCCGATGGATGTGGAAGAGGCTTGTATCCAGATGGATCTTCTGGGGCACAATTTCTTCGTATTCCGTAACGCCGATACTTTTGAAGTAAACGTAGTATATAAAAGAAAGGGCAATACATACGGACTGATTGAACCGGAATTTTAGGAATAATGATTTTTTTAGGAGGCTTCGGCCTCCTTTTTGTTTACGGTAAAAAACGTGTTATTTGCGTTGGATTTTGGGAGATGGAAAGGGGGACAGGTATGATATTTGCTGCAAGTACCTTTTTCTTGCCTACATTTTATAGAAGTGTTACAATATCATAGATTACATGTGAATTTGATTGTTTGGGAGTGAAACTATGAGTTTAATAGGAAAAATTTTTGGTTCGCACAGTGATAAAGAGCTGAAGCGGATCAGTGGGATTGTGAATAAAATTGAATCTTTTGACGAACCGATGCAGAAATTATCCGATGAGGAACTGAGAAATAAAACTGCTGAGTTTAAAGAACGTCTGAGTAATGGAGAGACACTGGACGACCTTCTGCCGGAAGCTTATGCGGTTGTCCGGGAAGCGAGTGCCAGAACCATTGGGCTTAAACACTATCGGGTCCAGCTGATCGGCGGTATCATTCTTCACCAGGGAAGGATCGCAGAGATGAGGACCGGTGAAGGAAAGACCCTGGTTTCCACTCTCCCTGCTTACTTGAATGCCCTGGAAGGAAAGGGCGTGCACATCGTTACGGTCAATGACTATCTGGCAACCCGTGATGCGGAGTGGATGGGAAAAGTGCACAACTTCTTAGGCGTTACGGTCGGTGTCGTTACCAACGAGATGGAAAACGACGAGCGGCGGGCAGCCTATAACTGTGATATCACATATATCACCAACAATGAACTGGGATTTGATTACCTGAGGGACAACATGGTCATCGAAAAAGAAGATCTGGTACAGCGCGATCTGCACTATGCCATTGTCGATGAGGTCGATTCTGTCCTGATCGATGAGGCCAGAACGCCATTGATCATTTCCGGCCAGAGCGGGAAGTCTACCGAGCTCTACCGTGCCTGCGATATTCTTGCAAGGCAGATGGAGAGGGGAAGCTCTGACGGGGAACTTTCCAAGATGGATATCCTGATGAACGAAGATATTGAAGAAGACGGAGACTTTTTGGTCAATGAGAAGGATAAGCACGTACTTTTGACCGCCCAGGGCGTGAAAAAGGTGGAGGAGTTCTTCCATATAGACAACCTGGCCGATCCGGAGAATCTCGCGATCCAGCACAATATTATCCTGGCGCTTCGCGCCCATAATCTTATGTTTATTGACAAAGATTATGTAGTGAAGGACGATGAAGTGCTGATCGTCGATGAGTTCACCGGACGTATCATGCCGGGCAGACGGTATTCAGACGGACTTCATCAGGCGATCGAGGCGAAAGAAGGCGTGAAAGTAAAGAGAGAGTCCAAGACCCTCGCTACGATCACATTCCAGAACTTCTTCAATAAATATAATAAGAAATCCGGTATGACCGGTACGGCCGAGACTGAGGAACAGGAATTCCGTGAGATCTACGGCATGGATGTCGTCGTTATTCCGACCAACAAACCGGTTGTGCGTGTTGACCACGAAGATGCTATTTATAAGACGAAGCAGGAAAAAATGAGGGCGGTTGTTGAGGACATCGCAGCATCCCACGCCAAGGGACAGCCAGTGCTCGTAGGTACAATCACCATTGATATGTCCGAAGAACTGAGCCGCATGCTCAAAAAGCAGGGGATCAAGCATAATGTGCTGAATGCCAAGTTTCATGAAAAGGAGGCGGAGATCATCTCCCATGCAGGAGAGATCGGAGCTGTCACAATCGCTACTAATATGGCGGGCCGTGGTACCGATATTGTCCTGGCAGACGGTGTAGCCGCTCTGGGCGGTTTAAAGATCATTGGTACAGAGCGTCATGAATCCAGACGTATTGACAATCAGCTGCGGGGACGTGCCGGACGGCAGGGAGATCCCGGTGAATCCAAGTTTTATCTGTCCCTGGAAGACGATTTGATGAGGCTGTTCGGATCTGAGAGGATGATTTCTGTATACAATGCCCTTGGTATACCGGAAGGGGAGGAAATCCAGCATAAATCCATCAGCAGGACGATCGAAAAGGCTCAGAAGAAGATTGAGAATAATAACTTTGGTATCCGTAAAAATCTGCTGGATTATGACCGTGTAAATAACGAACAGAGAGAGATCATGTACAAAGAACGCCGCCGTGTTCTGGACGGGGAGAACATGAAGGATTCTGTGATTCATATGATGGAAGAAACCATTGCAGATTATGTGAACCAGTGTGCCAGTGAAGATGCGGCACCGGAAGAATGGGATATGGATACACTGAATGCAGAGCTGCGCCCGATTATTCCGTTTGGAAAGATCGAGCTGACCCAGGAAGAGATTCAGGCAGGAAAACCTGAGATGCTCACAAAGCGTCTGCAGGATGAGGCTGTAGAATTGTATGCCCATAAGGAAACGGAATTTGAAGACTATGACCTCCGTGAGATTGAACGGATCATTCTCCTCAAGGTCATTGACCGCAAGTGGATGGATCATATCGACGATATGGACCAGCTTCGGGAGGGTATCGGCATGCAGGCATACGGACAGAGAGATCCGGTAGTGGAATACCGCATGGCCGGTTTTGAGATGTTCAATGTGATGACGAAGGCAATCCAGGAAGAGACCACCGGAGCACTGTTCCACGTAGAGATTGAACAGAAAGTGGAGAAAGAGCAGGTTGCCCAGGTAACAGGCACTAATAAAGATGACAGCAGCGTGAAGACGCCGTATAAGAGAAAAGGGGAGAAGATCGGAAGAAACGATCCGTGCCCGTGCGGAAGCGGAAAGAAATATAAAAACTGTTGTGGAAGAAATTAAGGAGTTTTAGGAGTGATTGAATTAGATCAGTTAAAATATAGCCTGAATTCCTACCGGGAGCCGCTTGAGAAATTAAGCGGTTCTCTTGGTTTGGAAGAAAAGAAAGAGCGGATCGAGCAGCTGGAGCTTGATATGGAAGCTCCGGGATTCTGGGAGGACCTGGAGGAGTCCCAGAAGGTAGTAAGAGAAGTCAAAGAGCTGAAGGATCAGGTGGAAGGATATGAAGGGCTGAAAGGACAGTTTGAGGATATCGAAACTCTGATCGAGATGGCGTCGGAGGAAGAGGACGAAGAACTGGCTGCGGAAACTCAGGAAGCATTTGCGGAGTTTGAGACAGCCTATGAGAATCTGCGGATTTCGACTCTCCTGAGCGGGGAATATGACAAGAATAATGCGATCCTGAGCCTGCATGCGGGAGCCGGAGGAACCGAGTCCTGTGACTGGGCCGGTATGCTGTACCGGATGTATACCCGATGGGCCGGGAAAAAAGGATTCGAGACAAAAGTTATTGACTATCTGGACGGGGATGAGGCAGGAATTAAATCAGTGACGGTAGAGATCAAAGGTGAAAACGCCTATGGATATTTAAGGTCCGAGAGAGGCGTTCACCGGCTGGTGAGAATTTCTCCGTTTAACGCGGCGGGAAAGAGGCAGACCTCTTTTGCATCCTGTGACGTGATGCCGGAGATTGACGAAGACCTGAACGTGGAGATCGCCGATGAAGATATCAGGATTGATACTTACAGAGCAAGCGGCGCCGGAGGCCAGCATATCAATAAGACGGACTCTGCCATAAGGATCACGCACATCCCGACAGGGATCGTTGTCCAGTGTCAGAATGAACGGTCACAACATAAGAATAAAGACCAGGCAATGAAGATGCTCAAGACAAAGCTGTATCTGTTAAAAGAGCAGCAGCATCTGGAGAAACTTTCGGATATCCGGGGAGATGTGGGAGATAATGGATGGGGAAGCCAGATCCGGTCCTATGTTCTGCAGCCATACACTATGGTGAAGGATCACAGGACAAATAAAGAAAGCGGCAATCCATCCGCTGTCCTGGACGGAGATCTGGACGGTTTCATGAACGCATACCTGGCATGGAGCAATGATTGATTTAAATTTAGTATAAAATTCCTCATATGGATTTTTGCATGTAGATTAATAAAACACAAAGGATGGTTTTATATGAAAAATATCAGAATATACACAGGGATTCTGCTGACAGCAGTGATGATTATGACATTGTCTGTATCTGTTTTTGCTCAAAGTAATAGGGAACAGAATTATGGAGTTTCTCAGGTCAGTAGTTCTTCAGTTCATGCCAGTGATAAGAAAAATAATATAATTTTTGAAAAGAAAATTAAAGTAAAGAAAGTTGATAGTGTTGCTAAAGCAGGTGATTTCACTTCTGCAGAACTGGCAAAATATATTTCTCTTTCTGCTGCGGCACTGTTGTGCATCATCTGGCTGATTGTCAGATGCCTGAAGAAGAAATAGGGAAGAGTTTTTGCAGGGCATACAATCTGCACGGTTGTATGTCCGTTTTTTATTCATAGGAAAGTTCGTCCTATGGAATAAAAAGCCCTGCGGCAGGATGCACAGCTTCGCGTGCGGAACAAAAGCTGTGTTTAGAAAAAATTGGTTTGCGATGTGTGCGAAGCACACTTTTGTTCTTGAAACAGTTGCTTAATTTTTAAAAATATGATAGTATCTTGTGGAAAAACAATTGTGTTTAACACACGCACAGAGGTGGACTATGTTAGAAGATTCAAAGTATTATGTCATTAAAAAGAAAGCGGTTCCGGAGGTTCTGTTAAAAGTACTGGAAGTGCAGAAGCTTTTGGATGCAGAACAGGCTAAGTCCATTCAGGAGGCCACGGAGACTGTGGGGATCAGCCGGAGTTCTTATTATAAGTACAAAGATGATATTTTTCCTTTTCATGCGAGCAAAAAGGGACGAAATATCACGTTTGTGATCGAGGTGGAAGACCAGCCGGGAGTTATGGCCACAGTGCTTCAGGTATTTGCAAACTACAAGGCCAATATCCTGACGATCCATCAGAGTATTCCGATCAACGGAAAAGGAGTGCTCACAGTCAGCGTGGATATCGTTGACATGGAGACTGATGTGTCTGCCATGATCGAGAGTGTGGAGAAGCTTGACAACATTACATATGTAAAAATAATTGCAAAGGAGTAGAACAGATGATAAATATTGCGGTATTGGGATACGGAACCATTGGATCAGGAGTTGTGGAGGTCATCGAGACAAATCACGAGAGCATCAACCGTAAGATCGGGGAGCCGATCCGGGTAAAATATGTTTTGGATAAGAGGGATTTATCCGGCACGCCGGTGGCGTCAAAGGCAGTCACAGACTATGATATCATTTTAAATGATGACGATGTGAGCATCGTTGTGGAAGTCTTAGGCGGAGTGGAGCCTGCATATACGTTTGCAAAGCAGGCGCTGGAGCACGGAAAGAGCGTTGCCACTTCCAACAAGGAACTGGTAGCTGAAAAGGGAGCAGAACTTCTGGCCATGGCAAAGTCCAAGAATTTGAATTTCCTGTTTGAGGCCAGTGTTGGAGGCGGAATTCCGATCATCCGTCCCTTAAACCAGTCTCTGACAGCCGATGAGATCAATGAAATAACAGGTATACTGAATGGGACTACAAACTATATCTTAACAAAGATGGCCGATGAAGGGGCTGACTTCGATGAGGTGTTAAAGGACGCTCAGGATAAAGGATATGCGGAACTTCATCCGGAGGCGGATGTGGAGGGATATGATGCGTGCAGAAAGATTGCAATCCTGACTTCACTGGCATTCGGCATGCAGGTGGATTATGAGGATGTACATACCGAGGGTATCACAAAGATCACAGAAACTGATATGAAATATGCAAAAGCCCTGAATAAGAGCATTAAGCTTTTGGGAACCAGCAAAAAAATCGGTGACAATGTATATGCCATGGTATGCCCGATGATGATCGGCAGGGACCATCCGCTGATCGGCGTCAACGATGTGTTCAACGGCATTTTTGTAAACGGAAATGTCATCGGCGACGTGATGTTTTACGGAGCGGGGGCAGGAAAGCTTCCGACAGCCAGCGCAGTTGTGGCAGACGTGATCGATGCGGCAAAGCATAAAGAGAGAAATATTATGCAGATCTGGAGTGAAAAAAAGCTTCACCTCACAGATATCGGTGATTTTGAACATAAATTTTTTGTGCGCCTTCCAAAAGACTGCGACAGGGAAAAGGTAAAAGAAGTTTTTGGCGATGTAGAAGAAGTTTCAGCAGAAGGGGTGACAGATGAATTTGCATTTGTTACACTGACAATGAAAGAAAAAGACTATCAGGAGAAGATCAAAGCGTTTAATTCCGTTTTGGGCATGATCCGTATAAATGTAAAATAGATTTGGAGGACTAGTTTATGAAGTATGTTGTTGTGTTGGGAGACGGAATGGCCGATGAACCGCTCGGGGAACTGGGTGGAAAAACACCGCTTCAGGCGGCCAGGACTCCGGTCATGGATGCCATGGCAAAGGTATCGGAACAGGGGATCGCTTACACGGTGCCGGAGAACCTTCCGGCCGGAAGTGACGTGGCAAACCTTGCTATGCTTGGCTATGACCCGCAGAAGTATTATTCCGGAAGATCACCGCTGGAGGCGCTTTCCATCGGAGTGGATATGAAGGATACTGATATTGCTCTGCGCTGCAACATTGTCACCTTGTCAGAAGATGAGGCCTATGAAGAGAAGACTATCATTGACCACAGCTCCGGGGAGATTACAACAGAAGAGGCTAAGGTTCTGATCGATGCGGTGAAAAAGGAATTAGAGACAGAAGAGTTTCAATATTATCCGGGAGTCAGCTACCGCCATCTTACGATCTGGGATCGCGGAGAGACAGTGGACCTGACGCCGCCCCATGATATATTAGGAAAGCAGATTGGGGAGTATCTTCCCAAGGAGACAAAGCTCCGGGAGATGATGGAGAAGAGTTTTGATATTTTAGACCGGCATCCGATCAATGAAAAACGCAGGGAGATGGGATTGAATCCGGCCAACAGCATTTGGTTCTGGGGTGCGGGCACCCGTCCTGCGCTGGATGATTTTGAGGAAAAAACAGGGAAGAAAGGCGCCATGGTATCCGCTGTAGATCTGCTGAAAGGTATCGCGGTCGGTACGCACATGCTGAATTTAGATGTGGAAGGGGCCACAGGCGGACTCGATACCAACTATAAAGGAAAAGCAATGGCGGCCGTGGATTCTCTGACAAAAGACGGGGCGGATGTGGTTTATATCCATGTGGAAGCTCCTGACGAGATGGGACACCAGGGAAGTGTAAAAAATAAAGTAAAAGCTATTGAATTTCTTGATGACCAGGTGATCCGTGTCGTCGCAGAGGAGCTGAAGAAGCGCGGAGAGGAGTTCCGTATGCTCATCGGGCCGGACCATCCGACACCGATTTCTATACGGACCCATTCCAAAGACCCGGTTCCTTTTATGATATATGACAGCACGAAGGAAACGAATGGGCAGAAGGAATACAGCGAAGAGGCAGCAAAGAGTACAGGACTCGTTCTGGAACACGGACATGATCTGATGGGCCGGCTATTACAAAAATAAGAGAAAATTTTAGGAGGCAGCAATGTTAATTGTTAAAAAATTCGGAGGTACATCCGTAGGAAATAAAGAGAGGATTTTAAATGTGGCAAAACGCTGCATTGAAGAATATCAGAAAGGAAATGACGTGGTGGTTGTCTTGTCTGCAATGGGCAAGATGACAGATGAACTGATCGCGATGGCAAAGGATATCAATCCGAATCCGCCGAAGCGGGAGATGGATATGCTTCTGACCACAGGAGAGCAGACATCCGTTGCCATGATGGCGATGGCGATGCACTCTATGGGAATCCCGGCCGTTTCCCTGAATGCATTCCAGGTAGCCATGCATACGACCCACGCTTACAGCAACGCCAGGATTAAGAGAATCGATACGGACCGTATTTTTAACGAGCTGGAACAGAGAAAAATCGTTATCGTGACAGGATTCCAGGGTGTGGACCGTTACGACAACTATACGACTTTGGGCCGCGGCGGCTCAGACACCACAGCCGTTGCCCTGGCTGCAGCATTGAATGCGGATGCCTGCGAGATCTATACGGATGTGGACGGTGTTTACACCGCGGATCCAAGAAAAGTTACCACAGCGAAGAAACTTCAGGAGATCACCTATGATGAGATGCTGGAGATGGCCACACTCGGTGCGGGAGTTCTCCATAACCGTTCTGTGGAGCTTGCCAAGAAGCACGGAGTACAGCTGGTTGTCCGTTCCAGTCTTACAAAAGAGGAAGGAACGGTTGTCAAAGAGAGAATTATGATGCCTCAGGCAGAGATCAGCGGTGTTGCCGGAGACGATGATGCGGCACGGATCTCTGTGACCGGACTCGAGGATGAGCCGGGAGTAGCATTCCGTCTGTTCAATATCCTTGCAAAGAAGAATATCAATATCGACATCATTCTCCAGTCCGTGGGACAGAATGGCAAGAAAGACATTTCATTCACGGTAAAAGAAGAAGATGCGGAGCTGGCGGTAAATACGATCAAAGAGCATCTGCCGCTGGGATCCTATACCGATGTAGATGCCACCACTGATGTGGCTAAAGTATCCATCATCGGAAGCGGCCTGATCGGACATTCCGGCATGGCTGCCCGTATGTTTGAAGCACTTTACGAAGTCGGCGTAAACATCCGTATGATCTCAACATCAGAGATCCGGGTGACAGTGATTGTGGACCGGGATGATATGGTGAAAGCCATGAATGCGGCACACGAAGCATTTGAACTATAAGAAAAGGTGAAAGGGAACACCGCCTGCAGTCCGGGCGGTGTTTTTTGACCCGGAAGGAAAGGAGATCAGGATGAAGAGAACAGATTATTTATCATGGGATCAGTATTTCATGGGGGTTGCGCTTCTCTCTGCCCAGAGGAGCAAGGATGACCACACGCAGGTCGGGGCATGTCTTGTCAACGACCAGAATAAAATATTATCCGTGGGCTACAATGGGATGCCGACCGGATGTCATGACGATGACATGCCGTGGGAGCGGGAGGGAGAACCTCTCGATACAAAATACTTCTATGTCTGTCATGCAGAACTCAATGCCATTTTAAATTACGGGGGAGGCTCCCTCTATGGAGCGAGAGTTTACGTCACTTTATTTCCGTGCAATGAGTGTGCCAAGGCCATCATTCAGAGCGGAATGAAAGAAGTGATCTATATGCAGGACAAGTACGCCGATGACGACATGACGGTTGCGTCCAAGAAGATGTTTGACATGGCCGGTGTGAAGTACCGGCAGTTTGAACCAAAAGACCAGATAATAGAACTGCACTTATAAGGAAATGGGAAAATGGATATCATCAATATTTTAAAAGACGAGCTGGGAATCAAAAGAACACAGGCGGAGACGGCAGTCAAGCTGATTGACGAGGGAAATACGATACCGTTTATCGCGCGGTACCGGAAAGAGATGACCGGCTCTTTGGACGACGAGACACTCAGGAATCTGGACGAGAGACTGAAGTATTTAAGAAATCTTCAGGACAGAAAAGATGCAGTTTTAAAGAGCATCGAGGAGCAGGGCAAGCTGAGTGAAGAACTGAAAAAGCAGATTGAGGAGGCGGTGACCTTAGTCACTGTGGAAGATCTGTACCGTCCGTACAAGCAGAAAAAACGGACGAGAGCCATGATTGCAAGAGAAAAGGGACTGGAACCGCTTGCAAATTTGATTTTCTTGCAGGCATCAAATGACCCCAAAGAAGATGCCAAAGAGTACGCAGATCCGGGAAAAGGCGTGGAAACACCGGAGGAAGCCCTGCAGGGAGCCAAAGATATTCTCGCGGAGATGATCTCGGACGATGCCAAGTACAGGGAATGGATCAGAAGATCCTTTAAAGAGAATGGAAGAATTCTGTCTGGCGCGAAAAAGCAGGGAGAGAAGTCTGTCTATGAAATGTATTATGATTTTGAAGAACCGGTAAAAAAAGCTGCCGGATACAGGATATTGGCTATGAACCGCGGGGAGAAAGAAGGATTCCTCTCTGTAAAGATCGAGCCTGACAATGAAAAGATTGCGGCTTATCTGGCCAGAAATGTGGTGAAGAAGCAGAAGCATCCAACTACAAAATATTTGCTGGAGGCCATCGAGGACAGTTATAAGAGGCTGATCGCACCTTCCATCGAAAGGGAGATCAGAAATGAACTGACGGAACAGGCAGAGGCGGAGGCTATTAAGCTTTTTGGGAAAAATCTGGAGCAGCTTCTCATGCAGCCGCCGATCGCGGGACAAGTCGTCCTAGGATGGGACCCTGCGTTCCGAACGGGATGTAAATTAGCTGTAGTGGATTCGACAGGAAAAGTCCTGGATACGGTGGTAATCTATCCGACGGCGCCTCAGAACAAAGTGGAAGAAGCCAAAAAGACAGTAAAAAACCTGATTAAAAAATATGGGATTACGCTGATCTCAATAGGAAACGGGACTGCCTCAAGAGAATCAGAACAGATTGTGGTGGAACTTTTAAAAGAGATAAAAGAACCGGTACAGTATGTGATCACCAATGAAGCCGGGGCTTCAGTCTATTCTGCGAGCAAACTGGCGACAGAGGAATTTCCGAATTTCGATGTGGGCCAGAGAAGCGCAGCCTCGATTGCGAGAAGAGTTCAGGACCCGCTCTCGGAACTGGTAAAGATCGAGCCGAAAGCGATCGGTGTGGGACAATACCAGCATGACATGAACCAGAAACAGCTTTCCGGGGCTCTGACAGGTGTCGTAGAGGCGACAGTAAATAAAGTGGGTGTAGATTTAAACACAGCGTCAGCTTCTCTGCTTGAATATGTGTCCGGTGTATCTAAAGCAGTGGCAAAAAACATTGTCTCTTATCGGGAAGAAAACGGGAAATTCCTGAACAGGAGAGAACTCTTAAAAGTTGCCAAGCTGGGGCCCAAAGCCTATGAACAGTGCGCGGGATTTTTAAGAATCTCCGGCGGAAAGAATCCGCTGGATGCCACCGGAGTGCATCCTGAGACTTATAAAGAGACAGATCAGCTTCTGCAGAGTCTTGGCTACTCCGTGAAAGAACTTTCCAGTCAGGGATTTCAGGATATAGGAAAGAAGATTACAGACTATCAAAGACTGTCCGAGGAACTGGGTGTGGGAGAGATCACACTCCGTGACATTGTGAAGGAACTGGAGAAGCCGGGGCGTGATCCGAGAGAGGATATGCCGAAACCGATTTTAAGGACGGACGTCATGGAGATGGAAGACCTGAAGGAAGGCATGAAGCTGAAAGGCACCGTGAGAAATGTCATCGACTTCGGAGCCTTTGTGGACATCGGAGTCCATCAGGATGGGCTGGTGCACATCTCCCAGATGGCCGACCGTTTTGTAAAACATCCTCTGGAAGTGGTCAGTGTGGGCGATGTGGTGGACGTGACCGTGCTGAGTGTGGATCTGGAGAAAAAGAGAATACAGCTTTCTATGAGAAAGTCCTGATTTACCAGCCTCCGGAGAAGGTGATGATCTCTCCCGTCAGATACCGGGGAGCTGTGCAGGTGTGATAGATCATCTCTGCGGCTTCCCTGGGACCGGCAATCCGGTCTGCCGGTATCTCCTGCCGGATCATGTCTTTTTCTTCTTCGGTGAATCCGGAGTTCATTTCTGTGTCAATCATGCCGAACGCTATTGCGTTCACGGAGATATTGCTGGGGGCAACCTCTTTTGCCAGGGCTTTCGTAAACGTATTGACAGCGCCTTTGGCGGCAGAGTACAGCACCTCACAGGAGGCGCCTGCACCGCCCCATACGGAAGATATGTTGAGGATCGTACCGGACTGCCGGCGGATCATATGAGGAAGGACACTTTTGCAGGAGGCAAACAGCGGCATCACATTGGTGTGGAACATTTCCTGCCAGTCTTTTTCAGAGGTATCAGTAAACAGACCCACCCTGGAAATACCTGCATTATTCACAAGGCAGTCCAGCCCTCCGAAACAGGAGATAGTTCCTGCTATCATCTGTTCCACAAAATAGGAATCACAGATATCGCCTGTAAAAGAAAGACATTGGACACCCAGCCTTTTGATCTCTTGTTCAAGAGATGCGAGGCGTTCGGGATGACGGTAACCGTGGATGGCCACATTCCAGCCGTTTTGGGCAAAGACCAGAGCCGTTTCTCTGCCGATGCCTCTGGAACTGCCTGTGATGAGTACTGTATTCATAGCTTCTCCTCCTGGATTTAAGAAAACTTTAAGGAGAGTATAGCATATAGTTTTGTTGAAATAAATCGATTTATTTGGTATACTGAACGGAGTTTCAAGGGAAGGAGCATGGGAAATGGCCAGAAGAGCAAGGAGAAAAGCAGGAGCCGGGGCGATCATCCTGCGGATATTGGTAGTCATTGTACTGTCAGCGGCGGTAGGAATCGGTTCTTTTGCAGGAAGTAAAGCATTTTTTCTGAATAGATTTAAAAAGGACAAAAAAGATAAGATAGCGGAGGCGTTAAAGGCAGAGAGCCAGGAAAGAGTAGATGTATCCCTGGTGAGAGTAAAAGATGCCTTATCGATCCGCATCTATCATAATAAGGATAAACAGATGGTTTTCGTACCGATCAGAAAGGACACCATACTGACTCTGGACAACGACGGAGTCAAAGCCATGGGCGGAGACACGAAGACGGCCACCGTTGAGCAGCTGGCAGCAAAGGCCAAGGATATTAAAGTCATCAAGGCGCAGGTAGAGAAGACTCTGGGAATTACCATCGGCAGCTATGAGAGCTTGTCACAGAAGAATTTCACAAAGGCAGTGAACAATGCCGGAGAAGTAGAACTGGATCTCGAAAATGAAGTGGCATACAAAGACCAGAACAAGATGCTGGTTCATATTCCTGCGGGGAATAACACAATCAACGGAAATCAGGCACTGGGAATGATCCTGGACAGCAGCCAGTTCAGCGACGAGAATGAGCACATCGCGCTGGTTGGGGAACTGACTGTTAAGATAGCCCAGAGCATCAACAAGAAGTCATTAAACGACTATAAAAAGTTTGCGAAAGATTATTATGGCAGTTATGCAAAGAGCAATGTGTCATACGACAGCATCAAAGACAATCTGAGCAGGATGCATGAGGTCAGCGCTAAGGACGTTACCTATCAGATCCTGTCCGGCTCCGACGAAGGGGAAAACTTTAAGCTGGATACAAAGAAGACGAAAGAGATGTTTGATGAACTCCTCTCAGAAAACGGGAAAGTTCCGGAATCATCCGGCTCAGAGAAATCTACAAAGAAGGAAAAAACAACAACGGAAAAGAAAAAAGAGACAGAAGTGTCTTCCAAGGGAATCTCTATTGAGATTCAGAATTCCACGAGGATCAGCGGCCTTGCGGGAAGCTGGAAAGACAAGCTTTCGGGAGACGGATTCACGGTTGGAAGCATTAAGACGAACCGGCAGGGAACACTGACAGACACAAAGATTATCGTTGCGAAAAAGGGTATGGGCGAAGACCTGAAGAAGTATTTTAAAAATCCAACGATTGAAGTCGGAAGCGTGGACAGCGGTGCGCAGATCTGCATCATCCTCGGAACCAACGATGATATTTAGCAGGACAGAATAAAGGGTTTAAAAGAGGCCATACTAACATAAACGATGATGTTTATGTTAGGAGGCGTCCGGTGAAACGAAAAGAAGCATTCAGTATTATAATCGGAACATTTTGCATGGCGGCAGCTACCAATACAGTATTCCAGCCGTTCGGAATCGTCACAGGCGGTTTCGGCGGACTTGGGATCATCTTTGACAAGCTGTGGAGCATCCCTCTGTGGATGACGAACGTCACGCTGAATGTTCCTCTTTTTATACTTGCATTCCGCTATAAGACAAAAAAATTTATGCTCAGAACTATATGCAGCGATATTATGCTGACCGTCTTTTTAGGTGTTCTGCCCAGATTCTCATTTTTCCCGAAAGATTTTTATGTCAATCTGATTCTGGGGGCCATCCTGATGGGAATCGGGCTTGGGCTGGTGATGAAGGAAAGGACATCCACGGGGGGAACGGATCTGATGGCGTTCTTACTGCATGTTGTCTTTCCGCATGTAAGCATTCCTATGCTTCTTGGGATGCTGGACGGCACGATCGTCCTGTTCGGCGCTTTTATTTTCGGTGTTGAGAAAACAAGTTTTGCGCTTCTTGTCATATATGGGATTACGAAGATCACAGACAGTGTGGTCGAAGGCTTTCAGGTTTCCAAGCTGGTGTTTGTGATCAGCCGGCATCAGGAACAGATATCGGAACAGATTTTGTTTCGCATGGGCCGGGGAGCGACCAAGCTTTCTTCTGTGGGAGCTTATACCGGACAGAGCAAAGAAACTCTGATGTGCATCGTATCAAAGAAGGAAGTGCCTGTGCTAAAGAAGATCGTCATGGAAACAGACCCGAAAGCCTTTGTGATTATATCTGACACAAGAGAGACAATAGGGGAGGGGTTTGTGGATTATACACAATAAAATAAAAAAGTTACTATCTTTCTCTTTTTTTTTTGTATATTTTGCTATATAGTATTAGAAAAGGTCGGAAATAAGAAAGGGCGTGTAAATATGATTTCAAATCAAATTCTGCAGGAGACATTAGATGGAATACACAGTATTTCCAACGTGGATCTGTATGTGATAGATTTAAACGGAAAGATCCTGGCAAAAACGAAGGAGACGGAGGCAGAGGATGAAGATACACTGAAGGGCTTCATCAATTCCGTAGCAGAGAGCCAGGTTGTTGGCGGCAAGCAGTATTTTAAAATTTTTGACGACAAACGTCTGGAGTATGTGCTTTTAGCTGACGGAGAGAGTGAGAGCATGTATATGGTGGCAAAGATGGCGGTGTTTCAGATTGAAAGTCTGCTTGTCGCCTACAAAGAAAGGTTTGACAAGGATAATTTTATAAAAAATCTTCTTCTCGACAATCTGCTTCTGGTGGATATTTATAACCGGGCCAAGAAGCTGAATATTGACATCGAGGCCACACGGGTTGCCTATCTGATCGAAGCTACCTATGGCAAAGATCAAAATCTGGTGGAAACAGTAAAGCAGCTGGAGGATACTACGGATGATGACTTTATTGCCGCCGTCGATGAAAAAAGTATCGTATTGGTGAAGGAAGTCTGCGTAAAGGCCCAGTCAAAGCAGTTTGTCAAGACGGCTGAGAAGCTTCTGAAAAACCTGAAAAATGTCGGGATCAATGACGCGAGAATTGCCGTGGGGACCATAGCCAAAGGGATCAAGGATGTGTCCCGGTCTTACAAGGAGGCACAGATTGCTCTTGAGGTAGATAAGATTTTCTATGAAAACAAAGAAGTGGTAGCCTATGACCAGCTGGGTATCGGAAGACTGATCTATCAGCTGCCTCTGCCGCTTTGCAAAATGTTTATCAAAGAGGTGTTTGGGGATTATTCTCCGGAGGAGATCGACGATGAGACATTGGCGACGATCTACAAGTTTTTTGAGAATAATCTGAATGTCTCCGAGACGTCCAGACAGTTATATATACATAGAAATACTCTTGTATACCGCCTGGATAAAATACAGAAGAGCACGAACCTGGACCTGAGGAATTTTGAGGATGCCATTGCTTTTAAAATTGCTCTGATGGTCGTACAGTATATGAAGCATATGAATACACTTGGATAAACGTGTGAGAGGGGAGTCATTTCTATGATTACACTGCAGAATGTGACGAAAGAGTACCAAAAAGGCAGCATAGGGCTGGACAACGTGTCACTGGAGGTAGATAAGGGGGAATTTGCCTTCATAGTGGGTAAGAGCGGGTCCGGCAAGACAACACTGATCAAGCTGCTGTTAAAGGAACTGGAAGCGACATCCGGGGATATCGTTGTCAACGGCTATCACTACCAGAAGATGAAGCGGAGGCAGATTCCGTATCTCAGGAGACAAATAGGCGTTGTTTTCCAGGATTTCCGACTGCTTAGAGACCGGAGTATCTATGAGAATGTAGCGTTTGCGCAGCAGGTGATTGAGGTGCCGAAAAGAGCCATGAAGCGGCAGGTTCAGAACGTCCTTGAGCTGGTGGGGCTGGGGAACAGGCTCAGGGCTCTGCCTGACGAACTGTCAGGAGGTGAGCAGCAGAGGGTTGCCATTGCCAGGGCTTTGGTCAATCACCCGGCGCTTTTGCTGGCAGATGAACCTACGGGGAATCTGGACCCGCAGAATGCACAGGAGATCATGGATCTTCTGGTGGAAATCCAGAAGAGAGGAACGACAGTGATTGTCGTAACCCATAATAAAGAAATCGTAAATCATATGGGGAAACGGGTCATCGCCTTGAATGAGGGAGCAGTACATCACGACGAGAAAGGCGGTACATATGATATTTAGACGGCTGGCCTATG
Organism: Anaerostipes sp. AF04-45; assembly: GCF_003461725.1. Classification (NCBI taxonomy): domain Bacteria; kingdom Bacillati; phylum Bacillota; class Clostridia; order Lachnospirales; family Lachnospiraceae; genus Anaerostipes; species Anaerostipes sp. AF04-45. Next base: position 29,513 of record NZ_QTXQ01000011.1, on the reverse strand, counting down.
GGTTTAAAGAAGGGCTGAAAAATATTTTCAGGAACAAAATTTTTTCTTTGGCAACGGTAGGGACGATCATGGCCTGTATTTTCCTTCTGGGAGTGACATTTTCCGTGCTCCTCAATGTAAGGGCTACGGTAAAGCAGGCAGAAGATTCAGTGACCATTTCCGTATTCTTCGATGAAAAGCTGGCGGAGAGCAGGAAGGATGCCATCGGAAAGAAAATCAAAGGTTACAAAGAAGTTCAGTCTGTCCGTTATGTATCGGCGGAAGAAGCATGGGCTAAGTATAAAAAAGAGGTATTTAAGAACAATGAAGATCTTTTGGAGGGATTTGAGGGCAAAAACCCGTTAAATGAATCGGACTCCTATGAAGTCATGTTAAAAGACGTGAAGTATCACGGAAAAATGGTCAGGCAGTTTAAAGGCCTGGACGGAGTGAGAAAAGTAGAGTATGCAAAAGGTGCCGCAGAGGGGATTTCCAAGGCAAATCTTCTTGGAGCCTATGTGGCAGGGGCTATTATCCTGATTCTTTTGCTTGTGTCGGTCTTCCTCGTGAGCAACACCGTCTCTATCGGTATTGCGGTGAGAAAAGAAGAGATCGCCATTATGAGACTGATCGGTGCCACCAACCGGTTTATCAGGGCTCCGTTTATTGTGGAGGGAGCCGTCATAGGAATCGTCGGCTCTCTGATCCCTATGGGTGTCATTTATATAGGCTATAAGGTGATAGTCAACTATATTATAGACAAATTTCATGTACTGACAAATTTTATGGAGTTTGTACCTGTAAACCAGATCATGGTTTATCTGATTCCTGCGTCTCTGTTAGTGGGGCTCGGCATCGGATGTCTCGGAAGCAGCTTTACGATCCGCAAATACCTGAGAGTGTAGGAGGATTCCTATGAAGAAAAAATATTTTGGTGTAACAGTATTTCTTTTGACCCTGTGTCTTTGCTTTGCCAGCCTGCCGGGATTGGCGGTGAAGGCTGACAGCAGGACGGAAGACTTGAAGGATAAGGCAAAGAAAAAAGAAGAGGAAAATAAGGAGCTGGAAAAGAAGATTTCCGGGATGGAAAAGGAAATCGAGGCCATGGATCAGAAGATCGAGAAGGCTTCCGATAAAGCGGACAAGCTGGAAAAAAAGCTGAACGACACGAAGAAGCAGGTGAGTGATACAAAAGAAAAGCTCAGTGAGGCAAAGGCATCCAAAGAAAAGCAGTATAAGATTATGAGCAAACGGATAAAATACCTTTACGAAAATGGAAACACAGGTTATATTGATGTGATTGTACAGGCAAAATCTTTTAATGAGTTCCTTACAAGACTTGACTATGTGTCAAAGATTTCTAATTATGACAATAATATGTTTCACAGGCTCAGAAAAACTCAGGACAAGATTGCCTTAGCTTCAAAAAAGCTGGAGGAAAGCTACAAGGAGATTAAAACTGTGACGAAGGAAGCCAAGGCTGAAGAGGCCAAGATTGTCAGCCTGGCCGACAGCAAGAAATCCAAGCTGATACAGTTCCAGCAGAAGATTGCATCAAACAAGGATCTGATGCAGAAGTATCAGGACCGTATAGATTACTACGATACTGCATCAAACAAGCCGTCCGGAGGAAACGCAGGGAATAGTTCTTCATCCGGAAGTTCCAGACCCGGGGGCAGTTCTTCGGGAAGCTCCGGCGGATCATCCTCCGGAAATCACAGTTCCGGGGGCGGATCTTCTTCACTGACATGGCCGGTCCCGTCCTGCCATACAGTTACTTCACCATTTGGAAACCGGACACATCCGGTTCAGGGGGGAACGAAATTCCATGAAGGCATTGATATCGGAGCGCCAAAGGGTTCCACGGTAGTAGCAGCGGGAAGCGGTACAGTGGAAGTGGCAGGATACAGCCCGTATAACGGAAACTGGGTGAAGATTGACCACGGAAACGGACTGGAGACATTGTATTTACATAATTCTTCTCTGAAAGTCTCGTCCGGACAGAGAGTCAGCAGAGGGCAGAAGATCGCGTCATCCGGCTCCACCGGGATGTCCACCGGGCCGCATCTTCACTTTGCAGTAAAGAAAAACGGCAGCTATGTGAATCCAATGAATTATATGTGACAGGAACTGTGGAATCAGGGGTATGAAAAAAAGTCATACCTCTGTTCTTTTTATATATGAAATTTCCATAGTATAATGGATTTAAATGGATATCATGGGAAAGGAGCGGAGTATGAATTTAAAACAGCTGACCTATTTTGTTGCACTGGCAAAGAATCAAAATTTTACCACTGCCGCAAATGAATTGTTTATCTGCCAGTCGGCACTGAGCAAGACGATTAAAGCCATGGAAGAGGATTTGGATGTACAGCTCGTTGACCGGACTGCGAAACGCTTTTGTCTGACGCCGGAGGGCAGGATGCTTTATCAGGAAGGCAGAGATGCACTGGAGAGCATCAATAACCAGATGGAGCATTTAAGAGACTGTATTAATGCAGAGAACGGGGAAATTTCCGTGGGAATACCTCCGGTGATCAGCACGATTTATTTTGCGTCTATTATCCAGGGGTTTCGAAAAGCCTATCCGGGAATCCGCCTTGTAATTGCGGAAGAGGGAGCAAATACTGTGAAAGAAAAGGTTCAGTCCGGAGAGATTGACATCGGTGTGGTCATACTTCCTTTTGCTTCGGACGATTTTCATATCCTTCCTGTATTTAAGTCGGACAATGTGCTGACGGTCAGCACGGATCATCCTTTTGCGGGCCGTGAGAAAGCAGCTTTTCGGGAGTTAAGAAATGAAGAGTTTATTTCACTTGACAAGACATTTATGCTCCACAGCCGGACCAGGGAACTGTGCCATATGTCGGGCTTTGAGCCGAACATCGTTATGGAGAGTTCCCAGTGGGACTTCGTGGCCGAGATGGTTTCGCTGAATCAGGGAGTGGCCATTCTTCCGCGGCCGATCTTATCCCGTTTTAATTCAGATAAAATAAAAATTCTTACACTGACGGAACCGGAGTTTCCATGGGATATAGCATTGATCATAAGAAAGGACAAATACGTTTCAAATCCGATCAGACATTTTCAGACGTATGTCAAAGAACACGGGAATATTAAATAAAGAAATTGCAAAGAACTAAACCTTAGATGATAGAGAGGCTTAGTTCTTTTTTTCATGCCGTCTATGAATTTTATATATTTTACTGTGAGAATCAACCAAACCTATAATGGATTTATAGAAATGATTATACAAGATGATCAGAGAATTGCATCAGGGAAGGAGTAACCAATGGGAAATTGTTCATTAAAGGTCGGAGATGAATGTTCTTTTTGTAAACAAATCAGCAATGAGGATGTCCTGGCATTTGCAGAGGTGACGGGGGATAAGAATCCGCTGCATCTGGATGATGACTATGCGAAAGATACGGTATTTAAAGAGAGGATAGCTCATGGGATGATCAGTGCCGGAGTTATCTCGGCGGCCATTGCCATGAAGCTTCCGGGACCCGGTACCACATATCTGGGTCAGTCTCTGAAATTTACAGGACCTGTGAAGATTGGAGACACAGTCACAGCCAGTCTGAGGGTAAAGGAATTAAAAGAAAAAACTAAGTTTACGATCGCCACCATTACTACGACTTGTGTCAATCAGGAAGGCAGGGTTGTCGTGGAAGGGGAAGCAACCGTTATTCCGCCGGAGCATAAGGAGGATACAGCATGTCTAAATTAAGCAGTGCAGAAGAGGCAGTAAAACAGATCAAAGACGGCGACACGGTAGCGTTCAACGGATTTGCTTTCGGATTCGGGTTCGCTGAAGAAATAGCAAAGGCCTTGGGAAAACGCTATGAGGAGGAGGGGCATCCAAAAGAATTGACGCTCCTGTTTGGATCGGGCTGCGGAGACGGAGGAGTCCTTAAAGAGGATTTCGGCCTTGACCATTTGGCAAAAGAGGGAATGGTCAAACGAATCATTGCCGGGCATGTGGGACTGGCAAAGAAGCTGAGCAGGATGATCAATGAGAATAAGATCGCAGCTTATAATTTTCCGCAGGGTGTCGTTGCACATTTATTCAGGGCCATTGCAGGCGGCAAGCCCGGGGTGCTGACTCAGGTGGGATTAAAAACATTTGCAGATCCAAGAGTGGAAGGCGGCCGCATGAACCAGGCTGCTCAAGGCGAGAGCTTTGTGGAGGTTATGGAGGCAGCAGGGAAAGAATATCTTCTGTACCGTTCCATTCCTGTGGACGTCGCCATCATCCGCGGCACGGTGGGAGACGAGAAAGGGAATATGACGGTCGATAAAGAAGGCGTGCTTTTGGAAACACTTCATATCGCTGAGGCAGCCAGAAATTCCGGCGGAATCGTGATCGGCCAGGTAAAAGAGGTGGCAAAAGAGGGGACTTTGGACCCAAGAGAGATATATGTCCCGGGAATCATGGTTGATACATTGGTCAAAGCTAAACCAGAAAATCACCGTATGACTTGTATTCTTGACTATGATGCGTCTTTTACGGGAGAAGTAAAAGTGCCGTCTGACAGCATTGCTCCCATGGAAATGGGAATACGGAAGGTCATCGCAAAGCGGTGCGCCAAAGAGCTTCAGCTGGATACTACGATTAATCTGGGGATCGGGGTACCGGAAGGGGTCGCATCCGTTGCCCTGGAAGCAGGGATCGCAGACCGTCTGACAATGACGATCGAGGCCGGAGCGATCGGAGGCGTGCCTCAGGGAGGGCACAGCCTTGGAGCTGCTGCCAACGTAGAGGTGCTGATCGGCCAGCCGAATCTGTTTGACTTTTATGACGGCGGCGGACTTGACCTGACCTGCCTGGGGCTTGCACAGGCTGATGCCAAAGGAAATATCAATGTAAGCAAGTTTAACGGCAGGATGGTTGGCTGCGGAGGATTCGTAAATATTTCACAGAATACGAAAAACGTCATTTTCTGCGGTACATTTACGGCCGGAAAGTCGCTGATCGAAGTAAAAGACCGGGGACTTCAGATCGTACAGGACGGTGAGTTTACCAAGTTTGTGGACCGCGTGGAGCAGATTACCTTCAGCGGAGAATATGGCGTGCAGACCGGCCAGAATGTGCTGTATGTGACGGAACGGGCGGTGTTCAGACTGACGGAAGGCGGTCTGGAACTAATTGAGACAGCACCTGGAATCGATCTGGAAAAGCACATTTTAGACAAGATGGATTTCAAACCTTTGATATCACGGAATCTAAAAGAGATGGATGCAGATATATTTGACAACACCCCATTGAAGATCGGAGGCAGATAGTATGATTGGAATTGTTTTAGGGCTTGCGCTGCTGGTATTCCTGGCGTACAAGGGATATTCAATTATCTGGGTGGCTCCGGTATCCGCTATGGTTGTGGCGCTGACCGGGGGACTTTCTCTGCTACCTGCATATACAGACACCTATATGCAGGGGCTTGTAGATTTTGCCAAATCCTGGTTTCCAATATTTCTTTTGGGAGCGATTTTCGGAAAGGCGATGGAAGTTACGGGGGCGGCTCATTCTGTGGCAAAAAAATTGTCCTCAATGATCGGAGCCCAGAGGGCAATCCTGGCGGTGATTATCAGCTGCGGTATTTTGGTCTATGGCGGAATTTCACTGTTTGTGGTTGTGTTTGCCATTTATCCGATTGCCGTATCCTTATTCCGGGAGGCTGATCTTCCGAGAAGACTGATCCCAGGGTGTATTGCCTGCGGTGCATTCACATTTTCCATGACCGCATTTCCCGGCAATCCCCAGCTGAATAATATCATTCCCACAAAATATTTCGGGACGAACGCAATGTCCGGGCCCGTCATGGGTATTGCGGGCGGGCTCGTAATGCTTGTGGGAGGTTATCTGTGGCTGTCTTACCGCGCAAAGAAAATGACTGCCGCTGGAGAACACTTTGATGAACCTGACAATATAAAGGAGAGTGCTTCAGAGGATCTGCCCAATCCGCTGCTGTCGGTTGTGCCACTGCTGATCGTTGTGGCATCACTGAATGTTCTGCCGATGTGGATCGCGTTTCCGGAAGATAAGAAGTCTACTTACGCCATCATCATTGCCCTGCTCCTGGGGATCGCCGCGTCTGTTCTTTTAAATCTGCGGAATTTGAAGGACATCATTGGCGCTGTCAGTGAAGGTGCCAACGGATCTGTCATGGCGATCATGAACACATCTGCGGCTGTGGGATTCGGTGCCGTGGTGAAAGCGGCTCCCGGATTTGCCGTGCTTACAAAGGCTGTCCTGGGCATCAAAGCAAGTCCTCTCATTTCGGAGGCACTGGCTGTAACACTTCTGGCCGGAGCTACCGGATCATCCTCCGGAGGCATGGGCATCGCGCTGGAAGCATTGGGGCCGAAATATATGGAGATGGCCACATCTTTGAACATTGATCCGGGTGCTTTCCACCGTGTTGCATCCATCGCATCCGGGGGACTGGATTCTCTGCCGCACTGCGGGGCTGTCATCACACTGCTGGCCGTAGCGGGAATGACACATAAAAAATCTTATGCAGATATCGGAATGGTTACCTGTGTGATTCCGATTGTGGCAACCGTAGTTGTTGTGGCGATGGGGATGATGGGAATAGTGTGACATTTTGTACATGATTTCCGTTCGGCTCTTAGAATGCCTCACTCCAATCATGTACAAAATGAGCGTAATATCTGCCCACATTGTCCGTTTGCATCATGTTATATTTTCCTTAGAAGTATGAGGATTATAAAGTAAGGAGGGTATAATATGAATTTTTGGCAGAACGCAGTTGTGACGGATGCGGGTATCGCGCTGCAGTCCAGAATAATCAACGGTCATACACTGAAAATTGTAAGGGCTGTTACAGGGGCCGGTACTGTCCCGCCTGTGAATCTGAGACAGCAGACAGAAGTAACATCCCCGAAGCAGGAAATCAGATTTCTTCCTGCTTCCGTTAAGGGGGAGCAGATCACAATTCCTGTGGTTTTAGAAAATACCGGATGGAATGAAAGATATGAGCTTTGGCAGGTGGGACTATATGCTGAGAATCCGGACGGAGGAGAAATCTTATATTGTCTTGCTCAGGCAAACGAGAAAAAAATAGTACCGGCAGAAGATGAATCTCCAGGGTTTTCTATAACATGGAATTTTCATATGCAGAATTCTAATGAAAAACCGTTTGATATTTCCATAGATCCAGCAGGAATGGCTACTGTAAAACAATACAACATCCATTCAGAAGCTATCGAAAAGCTAAATGTCGAGGTAGGGGATTTAAGCAGTCTGAAAACAGCAAAGAAGGATCTGACCGGCGCTGTGAATGAGGTAAAAGATGAGATCAGTCAGGTAAACTCAAATTTAACCAAGTATTTGCCGGCTTCAGGGGGCAGAGTGAGTGGAAACCTGTATTTAGATCAGGGGTTTAATGTATTTTCGTCTGGCAATGGAAGCGGTTCATCGGGATATCTGTTACTGGCAGAGATCACTGTGTCGGGAAATTATAAAAATTCTCCGATCAAAATGGAAATTTGCAGAAGGGGAGATATATTTGCTACTAATGTATACATTCAGTTTGCAAATGATGCAGGGACAAATCCAAACGTATATTCATTTTATTATAATAACTATGGAATGAAAAACATTGACATGTATTTATATAGGAATGCTCCCAGTGTCTGGTATTTGTATGTAGCTAAATCGGAGGCTTATGATAATATAGCGATATTAGATGTTAAAAAAGATATGGCATATATGACCGGTGTACAAATAAAATATCATGGATCTTACACTGGAAGCGTACCATCGGGAAGTACAAAAGCAATTAATTACGGAGACAGCGGATGGGTGGACTGCAGTATGGGAAATGGAATCAGTCCTCATTCCGGAACATATAATCGACCTCAGGTTAGAAAAATGGGGAAGACAGTGCATTTAAGAGGAGCTGTTACAAACAGCACGACTTGGCAGACACATGACAATATTATTACAATTCCTGCGGGGTTTCGTCCATCTGTAACAGAAGCTTTTTTAATGCAGGGCAGCGGATCAAACAGATATTTATTAATGATACAATCTGGAGGCAACTGTAATGCACAAAGATATACCAATAACACTACGATGAGTAACACTGTACCAACAGGCAGCTGGCTATGTATGTACGCTACTTGGATGGTTGAATAAAAATTTAAGTAAATGCAGAGCTTAAGAGAAGCCGTGATGAAAAATCATGGCTTTTCTCATGGGAAAATTAGCCGGATACGTCGGTTAGGTTTATGCATTGCTGTTTAGTTGAGGGTTGTAGCGGCTTTTTCTCAGTGTTATAATGGAACACATATTTGGAGGATGCTCTTTGTTTACAAAGAGATATCCGGACGTGGAGGTCGAAATGAAAAAACAATTCTCAAAAATCTTGATTGCAGTTCTGCTTGTGATCTCTCTCGGAGAGGGATTTCTTTTATACAGGACATATTCGGTATCGGGAGAAAATGTGGAGATCGCAAATAAACTGCAGCGCCTTAAAAAGACCGTGGATCAATACTATACCGGCGATGTGGATGAGGAGCAGCTGGAAAATTATACTTATAAAGGATATCTGGCAGGTCTGGGAGACCCATATTCCACTTATTATTCAGAGAGTGAATTTAAAGAACTGATGGAAGCGACGAATGGTGTATTTTCAGGTGTGGGAATTTATCTTTCCCAGGATACTGTCACAGGTGAGATCAAGGTGATCAGGGTCATCAAGGGTGGTCCCAGTGACGGAAGCGGAATCAAGGCCGGAGACGTTCTGATCAAAGTGGACGGCAAATCTGTCGGTGACAAGGATCTGGATAAGGTCGTGGCAGAAGTAAAAGGAGAAGAAGGCACGAAGGTAAAACTTTCTTTTCTGCGCGGAAAAGAAAAGAAAGTAAAAAACTACACAATTACGAGAAAAAAGGTTGTGACTCAGACTGTTGAGACAAAAATGCTCGATGATGGTATTGGCTATTTGTCTATCTCTGAATTTGACGAAGTGACCGTTGGCCAATTTAAGAAAGGCATTAAACAGCTGCAGAGCAAAGGGATGAAGGCTTTAATTCTGGATGTCCGGAATAATCCGGGCGGACTGGTGGATTCTGTAGTGGATATCTGCGATGAACTGCTTGGTGAAGGCAGGATTGTGTCTATAAAGGATAAACAGGGCAAGGAAAAGGTATACCGTTCAGATGCAGAGCAGTCGGTAAAAGTTCCGGTCTGTGTCCTTGTGAACGGAGAGAGCGCCAGCGCATCTGAGATCTTGTCAGGAGCTGTGAAAGATCATAAGAGGGGAACTTTAGTAGGGGAAAAGACCTTCGGAAAAGGGATTGTGCAGGGATTCTTTAAATTGGGAGACGGTTCCTATGCAAAATTAACCTATGCGTCATATTATACGCCGTCAGGAGCAAATATCCATAAGAAGGGGATAAAACCTAATGTAAACATAAAAGATGACACCAAGACAAAAGCGGATGAACAGCTTTTAAGAGCGCAGCAGATTTTAAAGAAGAAGCTGAAGAAATAAAATTTTACAGGAACCGGAAAAGGAACGAAAGCATGAGAACGAAAAAGGATGGATTTACCTTAGTGGAACTGATCGTGGTTTTGCTGATTCTGGCTATACTGATCGCGGTGCTGATCCCCTCACTGACAGGATATATCAGAAAAGCCAGGGAGAAAGCAGCTGTAGCTGAATGCAGAAATTGTGTCCAGGCGGCTCAGGCAATACTTTCGGAGCAGTATGGAGAACATGGCGCCGGAACATTGTCCGCTCCGTACAGTGACGTTCTTGCTCAGGCAGAAGAAAAAGGAACGATCCGGGAAATACGGTTTAACAGTGACTGTAAGGTGACTTATCTGAAATATACGTCTAAGGCAGAGATTACCGTGATTTATGAGAATGAAACTTACAGGATTGAAAAAGACGGCGGACCGGAAGAGGGTGAAGAATCTTCAAATGGAAGTGTCACGATTACCGACAGCAGCGGAAAAAAACATGAGCTTGGGACATCCGAAGATGCATGGGAGCAAAAAAAAGACGCAATCAACAACGAATATGGAGCAGGGTTCGGAAACGGTTTTTTGTATCAGGACAAAACCGGACTGTACGCTTCGGTCAATGACCCATATTTCGGAACCGATAAGAATAAGGATTTGACATTGGCAGATCTGGCCGCGCAAAATCCGAATCAGCTGATAAAAATTGATTCCAACACCAGACTTTTCATTGAGGCAGATACAGAGAACGCGTCAGGCCCTTACTTAAAGGGTGTAAAGAGAGGCGACCTGTGTTTTGTGAACGGAAATTACTACATTGCTCCCGGAAATATCGGAGAGTGGGAAAAGCCGGGTCAGGGAAGCTGGATCAAGCTTAAGTTCTGATCATAAAGGCTGATTAAGAGGACTTCCTGAGCAGCATTGCTTTGGGAGTCTTTTTGTTTGCCTTTGGACCAGAACTGTGATAAAATTTATTAATATATATATGAGCAGAGTTTGGAGCTGAAGAGTCTTTCATAAATCTGCTGAAAAAGGGGAGAGCAGAATATATTATGAGGAGCAACAAATATGAGTTCAGATGAAAGAATTTACAGGCTCGTCTTCGAGTATTATGAAGCCAGGATTCTTTATGGATACTATAAATACGGGGAAAATCTGCCGTCGATATCGAAAATCTGTGCTGTATTTCGCATGGCTCCGGCCACGGTCCGTGCGGGCTTGTCAGTATTGGAAAAACAGGGGTACATAAAAATCGATGCCAGAAAAGCATCGAAAGTGATTTATAAGTCAAATCCGGAAATGCGCAGAAGGAGTGCCGCTGAATATTTTGTACCGAGAAAGAAGGCAATACAGGATCTTCTTATGTCCAGTGAACTGCTGTTTGAATCGTGCCGGGTACTCGAATTGAATCAGTCAAATTTCGGGGAATGGGAAAGGTTCAGACCTTCATTCGAACAAAATACTGATCATACGGTACCCGTCACCTTCCAGTTCTGTCTGATGGCACTGCGTGCCCTGGATAACAGTCTGATCCTGAATCTTTACTGGGAGGTCCTTCGATTTCTGAAGTTTCCGTACTTAGCGGAGGACGAGATGCGGAATATTCGGCAGGAAAATTTTGAGGGAAAGTCTAAATCCGAGTGTATTGTTATGCTTACGGGTTATTTTAAGGACTGCTTTCATAAATCGGTAAAAAGGCTGTTTGATTTTATAGATGAAGCCCAGAGAGAGTTTGAATTGGAGCAGACAGAAACATTCTCTTTTCAGTGGAATATTTACCGGCAGAGACCGCAGTTTTGCTATACCTTAGTCTGCAGTGTGATAAGAGATATTGAAAATGGAATATATACAAAAGGAAGCTTTCTGCCGTCTCTGCCGAAGATGGCAAAGTATTATAAGGTCTCTGTCAGTACTGTGCGGCGGTCGTTAAGTATCCTAAGCAGCGCCGGACTCACAAAATCTTTTCAGGGAAAGGGGACTCAGGTCCTTTCCGAAGCCGTACAGGCAGACATCGGACGCCCGGAGATTCAGGACGGCCTCAGGATGTATCAGGAGAGCCTTCAGTTATTAAAATTAACGATAAAGAACGTTCTGCTCAGGACATTGGGCTGTGCACCGGACATCCAAAAACAAAAATTTGCAAAAAGATTTTCTGAACTTGTAAAAGCGGAAAAGGGATATTTGTGCATTGAGATCTGCCTTACATTCATAGAGGAAGAATGTCCTTTATCGGGGATAAAGGAATGTTACAGAAAATTGCGGGAACTGACTGCGTGGGGATATCCGTTTGCCGTTCATCGTCTGAAGGATAAAGCATACTATGAAGCATTCCAGAAAATAATGGAACATGCCGCCGGGCATCTCGGAAGAGATGAGATTTCCGGATTTGCAGACTGCCTTGAAATGCTGCTTCAACAGGAAGAAAAAAATATAAGAGAAATTGCCGTAGATTGATCAGGATAAGAGTTCCCATGGAATAAAAATGTTCTGGGGGGCTGTGCACAGATGCATGAGGAAAGGGATTTGTATGCTATCTCAAAAAAAGATATTAGTAGTGGAAGATAATGAACTGAACCGCCAGCTGCTGTGCCAGATACTGGGTTCTGAGTATGATGTTCTCGAGGCAGAAAACGGAGAAGAGGCCCTGGAAGTATTAAAACAGTATGGGGAGGGTATTTCACTGATTCTTCTTGACATTGTCATGCCGGTTATGGACGGATATACATTTTTATCTGTTATGAAAGAGAATTCGGAGTATTCCTCAATCCCGGTGATCGTAACGACTCAAAATGATGCAGAGTCCGACGAACTGGCAGCATTATCTCATGGGGCTTCTGATTTTGTGGCCAAGCCTTACAGACCCCAGATCATCCTGCACCGTGTGGCCGGCCTTATCAATCTGAGGGAGACCGCTGCCGTGGTGAATCAGGTGAAATACGACCGTCTGACGGGACTGTACAGTAAGGAGTTTTTTTATCAGCTTATGAAGGATATACTGATGCGGAATCCGGACGACAGGTATGATGTCATCTGTTCTGATATTGAAAATTTTAAACTCATCAATGATGTATTTGGAAACACTACTGGAGACCAGCTGCTCTGCGGCATTGCACATATGTATGAGCAGGAAGTGAAGGGGATGGGAATCTGCGGAAGGCTGAATGCAGACCAGTTTGTCTGTATGATAGAACATAGGGAAGATTACAGAGATGATATTTTCCGGAAAGCCAATGAACAGATTAATAATCTTCTGGACGGCGGGACGATTGTGATGAAGTGGGGAATTTACTCGGCGGCGGACCGGATGCTGTCTGCTGAGCAGATGTGTGACCGGGCACTTCTGGCTGCCCGCAGTATTAAAGGACAGTATGGAAAATATTATGCATTATACGACGATAAACTTCGCAGCAGTCTTCTGCATGACCAGGCCATCGCGGACAGTATGGAGGACGCCCTGTCCGGAGACCAGTTTCAGATCTATCTACAGCCCAAATACCGGATTATAGACGGAGCTCTGGCCGGGGCAGAGGCATTGGTGCGCTGGGAACACCCGGAGTGGGGAGTCCAGTCACCGGCAAATTTTATTCCTCTTTTTGAGAAAAACGGATTTATAACGAAAATGGACCAATATGTTTGGGAGAAGACATGCAGAGTGCTTCAGGAATGGGAAGACAAGGGTTATCCACAGATTCCGGTATCTGTAAATGTTTCAAGGGCAGATATTTTTAACGCAGATTTATCCTGTATTCTCCAGAGAACCGTCAAAAAATACGGACTGCACCCTTCCAGGCTGCATTTGGAGATTACAGAGAGTGCATACACAGAAACCCCTTCCCAGATCATAGATACCGTTGCGCATCTGAGGGAGATGGGATTTGTGATAGAAATGGATGATTTCGGGAGCGGTTATTCTTCACTGAACATGCTGAACAATCTGCCCATCGATATACTCAAGCTGGATATGCAGTTTATCCAGAGCGAAACGGCCAAGCCAGTCAGCCAGGGAATCATGAAATTTATTATCAGTCTGGCACGATGGATGCATCTGAGTGTTGTGGCGGAAGGGGTTGAGACGAAGGAGCAGCTGTCCAGACTGGAAGAGGCTGGATGCGATTATGTGCAGGGTTATTATTTTGCAAAGCCTATGCCGTGCCGTGAGTTTGAAAAGCTGCTGGCAGAGGAGTCTGTCAGTACATTGTTCAAAAACAAAAAAGAGGAGTCTGAGCCGGAGGAAAAGAAAGAAGTCCTGATCCTTGCCGAAGAGGACAGTACCTTCAGAAAACAGATAAAGAGCGGGCTTAAAAAGGAGTTCTGCGTGTTCGAAGCCTGTGACGGCAGAGAAGTCCTGCGTCTTTTGTCATGGTATAAAAAAAGGACCGCCGGTGTTATATTGAGTCTTACACTGCCGGGGCCGGATGTGCTGGCTGTGGCAGAGCAGATGAAGAGAGACAGGGATCTTGAAAGTATACCGGTCATTGTCTCCTCAGAGCCGGACCCGGAAGCAGAGGAGAAAGCCCTGGAGGCTGGAGCAGATGATTTTATCGGCAGTCCATTTGCCGTGAAAAGTTTGCTGAAAAGGCTCCGGAGAACCCGTGAGGCCATTCATCTGCGTGCTCGTGAAGAACTATTTCAGGCAGATCAGGGATTGTACCACGGGAAAGAAGAAGGCAGAGAAAGCTGCAGTTTATGGGGGGGGGAAGAAGGATATGGAGGAACAAAGAAACGCATCTGAAGCTGTACGGGATTTATGCAGATGCTGGTTCGAGCAGCGGGATGCAGAAAAAACAGCCGGATATCTGTCTGAGGATATCAGTTTCATCGGAACCGGAGAAAGAGAATATGCCTTTGGCAGGGAAGAAATGGTTCGGTATCTGCATCAGGATATTGAGGAGATACCCGAGCCGTTCAAAATAAGCATTTCTGTGGTTTGCGAACAGGTGCTCGGCGAAGGTGTCGTCATGATTTCTCAGGAAATGATACTTTCCAACTCCGTTTACGCATGGAGTCTGAGGGGGCTGTTTAATCTGGAGCAGACCAGGGAGAGCTGGCTTGTGCGGAGTATTCATTTTTCGGAGTCGGCGGTGAGTCAGGGGGAAGCAGAGCATTATCCGAAAACACTGGTGGTGTAGAATTTGTCTTCCCAGCGTCAGCAGATCTTGAACGATTCACTTGCAGGAGGGATGATCGGCGGATACCTGGAAACAGGATTTCCATTTTATTTTATAAACCGCAGAATGTTAAGTTATCTTGGATATGACAGAGAAGACGAATTCATTTCTGATATACAGGGCATGCTGCCCAACAGCATACACCCCGGGGACCGGGAGAAAGCCGTTGCCGATGCTAAATTCCAGCTGGATGGCGGAGACGAATATACACTGGAATACCGTATGAGAAAAAAAGACGGTTCCTATATATGGGTGCACGATGTTGCACATAAGGTTGTGACAGAAGATGACCGTGATGCCATTATATCGGTCTGTATTGATGTTACGGCACAGAAAAAGGCCCAGAACGAGATTGTACATATTTACAATAATATCCCCGGTGCCGTGTTTCGCTGCCGGTTTGATGATAAGTTTTCTGTCATAGCGGCGAATGACGGGCTGTTTGATTTCATAGGTTATACCCGCGAAGAATTTGCCGCCATGGGAAATCATATGGCAGCAGTGATTCATCCAGATGATATGGCCGTAATGAAAGAAAAACTGCAGGAACAGCTGAAATACGGCAGCACGATCCACAATGAGAACAGGCTGATCCGTAAAGATGGAGAGATCGTATGGATTTCGATCCAGGCGCAGCTGTTTACGGAAGAAGATGGAGAACATCATTTTTACTGTGTATTCGTTGACATTACGGAAGAAAAGCTTTTGCAGGACAGAGTCAGGGAAGTATATGAGAAGGAACTGGCTTATTTTGCAGATATGTCATTGAATGGAGGCAGCATCCAGGGAAGAATGAATGTAACGCAGAATGTTGTGGAGAACTATGTGGCATCTGAGGAAGCCGGAGTGACGGAGATTGGCAGGAGTTATCAGTATACGATAGAAAAGGTGGCAGAGTCAGCATCAGATCCCGTCTACGGCAATCAAATCAGAGAAGAAATGCGGCGGGAAAAAGTTATAGCAGACTATGCGGCGGGAAAGGTGGATTATAATTTTCATTATCTCAGAAAACGCAGCGACGGCAGTGTGTTCTGGAGCAGTACGAACTTCCGATCTTATCTAAATCCGGAAACAGGAGATATCATCATTTTCTTCTACACTTCAGATGAGACGGAGCAGAAAATGCAGGAGTAACTGCTCAGTAAGATTACAGATCTGGACTATGATATGATCGCCGACATTGATATTGTAAAGGACAATTACCGCCTGCTTTCCTTTGATCTGAAGGCAAATAATACGATACCAATGCAGGGAAAATTTCAGCAGGAGATCCGCGGTCTTGCAAACCGTTTTATGGATGAGGAAGCCCGGAGGATTTATCTGGGTAATCTTGACTACAACTACATGATTCGCAAACTGTTAGAAGATGAATCTTATTCTTTTATGATGGAAATGAGGGATCAGCAGGGGAATCTTCAGGTGAAGCGGTGTGAAGTTTTCTACATTGACAGGGATCTCGGACGTGTCTGCCTTGCCAGGGTCGATGTGACAGAGATTGTGAGACAGGAACAGCGGCAGAAACAGGAACTGGCCGCTGCGCTGGCCGGTGCCGAGCAGGCCAATGCGGCTAAATCTGATTTTCTGTCCCGCATGAGCCATGAAATCCGAACGCCGATGAATGCAATCATTGGAATGTGCACCATAGCGGCTCAGTCTATCGGCAATGAAACTAAAGTGGAGGACTGTATTTCAAAGATTGGAATTTCATCCAGGTACCTTCTGTCTTTAATCAATGACATCTTAGACATGAGCCGGATCGAGAGCGGAAAGATGCTGCTGAAAAATGAAAAGATTCCGATGGAGGAGTTTATAAACGGCATCAATTCCATCTGTTATGCCCAGGCAGATGCAAAAGGCGTTGATTATGACTGCGTCGTAGATCCGATGATCGATGATTACTATATTGGAGACGCAATGAAGCTCCAGCAGGTTTTGATCAATATTATCGGGAATGCGGTCAAGTTTACCGAGGAGGGCGGAAAAATCACGTTTTCTACGCTGCGCCTCAAAAAAACGAAAAATGATGTGACTCTGCGTTTCATAATAAATGACACCGGAGTGGGAATGGATGAAGAGTTTCTTCCCCACATTTTTGAAACATTTTCACAGGAGAGTACCGGGATTACTTCTGTCTATGGCGGCACGGGGCTTGGACTCGCCATTTCTAAAAGCATCGTGGATATGATGGACGGAAGGATTAACGTGCGCTCCATAAAAGGGGTGGGATCAGAATTTACCGTGGATGTGAAGCTTGGAATCACAGAAGAAGAAAAACTGCGTCATCATCAGAAACAGCATAGCTATAATTTTGATCACCTCAGTACGCTTGTGGTGGACGATGATGTGACTGTATGCGAGAGTGCGGTAGTGACTTTAAAAGAAATGGGGATCAAGGCAGAGTGGGTAGACAGCGGATACAAAGCGGTGGAACGGGTACGGCACCTGTGGGATATCGGTAATTATTTTGACATGATTCTCATTGACTGGAAGATGCCGGAGATGGACGGTATTGAAACCGCCCGCCGTCTGCGCAGGATTGTAGGCCCTGAAGTAACGATCATCATCATGACAGCATATGACTGGATTTCCATCGAACAGGAAGCTAAGACCGCAGGGGTCAATCTTCTTATGAGCAAGCCGATGTTTAAATCTTCTCTGATTTCAGCTTTTACAAAAGTGCTCGGGCAAAAAGAGGAAGAAAAAATTCCGGAAGAAAAAATAGATTTTGAGTTTAACGGCAGGAGGATTCTTCTGGTTGAGGACAACGCACTGAATACGGAAATTGTAAAGATGCTGCTGGAAGTAAAGGGATTTGCCGTTGAAACGGCAGAAAATGGTCTTCGTGCCATGGAAATGTTCAGTAAATCCGAGCAGGGGCATTACGATGCGATCCTCATGGATATCCGGATGCCGATCATGGATGGTCTTGCTGCTGCTGCCAATATCCGGAATTTGAGCAACGAAGATGCTCAGGATATTCCGATCATAGCCATGACAGCCAATGCATTCGACGATGATGTGGAGAAAAGTAAGGCGGCTGGGATGAATGCTCATCTGGCGAAGCCAATCGAGCCGGACAGATTATACAGGACATTATATGATTTTATATACGGCGGTGAAGAATAGGCATATTCAAATTTGATAGTACAGAACAAACATTCGAATTTGTTCTGTACTTTTTTCGTGGGGTCTGATATAATCAAGTCTGATACACAGAGTATGACATTTTCCACATGATTTCCGTTCGGCTCTTAGAATGCCTCACTCCAATCATGTGGAAAATGGACATATTATCTGCTGGAGCAGGCTGCTTAGAAGTCAAAGGTGCCACTTTTCGAAAGTTATTTACCGCTATTGGAGGAGCGCATTTCTAAGCGCGCCTACCCTAAGGGTATAAAGTGCAGTGTGCCCTGTGGGTATGATATTTCAGTGAATGGGAATCATAATTATGGGAATTTCTATCCCGTTTTTCAATATACGGAGGTGTATATTTATGGATCATTTTGAATTGGTATCTGAATTTGAGCCTACCGGGGATCAGCCGGAAGCGATCAGACAGCTGGTTTCCGGATTTAAGCAGGGGAATCAGTTTGAAACGCTGTTAGGGGTTACAGGTTCAGGAAAAACGTTTACAATGGCAAATGTCATTCAGGAATTAAATAAACCTACACTGATCATTGCCCATAACAAGACTCTGGCAGCACAGCTCTACAGTGAATTTAAAGCATTTTTTCCACATAATGCGGTGGAATATTTTGTGAGTTACTATGATTATTATCAGCCGGAGGCCTATGTGCCTTCCACAGATACCTATATTGAAAAAGACTCTTCCGTCAACGATGAGATTGATAAACTGAGACACAGCGCCACAGCCGCTCTCATAGAGAGGAAGGATGTGATCGTAGTATCCAGTGTTTCCTGTATCTACGGGATAGGAAGCAAGGAAAATTACTCTGAGATGATGATTTCCTTAAGACCCGGTATGGAGAAGGACAGGGATCAGGTGATCGATGAACTGATCAATATTCAGTACGTCCGAAACGAACTGGATTTTAAAAGGGGAACCTTCCGGGTGAAAGGTGATGTTCTGGAGATTCTTCCGGTCTCTACATTTGAGGAGGCTGTCCGGGTAGAGTTTTTTGGAGACGAGATCGACAGGATCGTGGAATTTGATGTTCTCACGGGAGAGGTCAAGAGAAGCATTAACTTTCTCGCCATATTTCCTGCATCCCACTACGTAGTGCCTCAGGAACAGATTGAGCAGGCCATCGTCAATATCAAACAGGAGCTGGCCGAGAGGGTGAAATATTTTCAGGAAAATGACCAGCTGATCGAGGCACAGAGGATTGCGGAACGAACGAATTTTGATATAGAGATGCTGAGGGAGACCGGGTTCTGTTCCGGCATCGAGAATTATTCCAGGCATCTGACCGGGGGTAAACCAGGGGAACCGCCAAGCACGCTGATCGATTTCTTTGGGGATGATTTTCTCGTGATCGTGGACGAGTCCCATATCACAGTGCCGCAGATCGGCGGAATGTATTCCGGAGATCAGTCCAGAAAGTCTACCCTGGTGGATTTCGGATTCCGTCTGCCGTCCGCGAAGGATAACCGACCGCTGGAATTCAGCGAATTTGAGAGCAAGATCGATCAGATGATGTTTGTTTCCGCAACGCCGAGCAAGTATGAAGCAGAGCATGAACTTCTCAGGGCAGAACAGATCATCCGCCCGACCGGACTTTTAGATCCGCCGATCGATGTGCGTCCGGTAAAAGGACAGATTGACGACCTTTTATTTGAAGTGCATAAAGAGACGGAACAGGGACATAAAGTTCTGGTTACCACTCTCACAAAGCGGATGGCGGAGGAGCTGACCGATTACATGAGGGAGGTTGGAATCCGTGTTAAATATCTGCATTCTGATATTGATACTCTTGAGCGTACAGAGATCGTCAGGGATTTGAGGATGGACGTGTTTGATGTGCTTGTCGGCATCAATCTGCTGAGAGAGGGACTGGATATTCCGGAGATCACACTCGTCGCGATCTTGGATGCAGATAAAGAAGGCTTTTTAAGATCAGAGACTTCTCTGGTGCAGACAGTGGGCCGTGCGGCGCGAAACAGTGAAGGACATGTTATCATGTACGCCGACAATATGACGGATTCCATGGAAGCCGCCATCAGTGAGACAAACCGCAGACGGGCGATCCAGGATCAGTACAATAAAGAGCACGGTATTACACCGCAGACGATTCAGAAGGATATACGTGATCTGATCAAGATTTCCGATGAGGAAGAAGCAGAGCAGTCCAATGAAAAAGATATCGAGTCTATGAACAAGAAAGAACTGAAGGAAAATATTGAACGGCTCACCAAGAAGATGAACAGGGCGGCGGCAGAGCTGAACTTTGAGGAGGCCGCAGCGCTGCGGGATGAGCTGAAAGAATATAAAATTGCTTACAGAGATTATGATAAGTAAGGAGATACTATGAAGAAGGATGTTATCCGGATCAGAGGAGCGAAAGAACATAATTTAAAAAATGTGGATTTACAAATACCCAGGAACGAGTTCGTTGTTCTCACAGGACTGAGCGGTTCCGGGAAATCCTCCCTGGCATTCGATACAATTTATGCGGAAGGGCAGAGGAGATATATGGAGTCTCTGTCCTCCTATGCAAGACAGTTTCTCGGACAGATGGAAAAGCCGGATGTAGACAGTATTGAAGGTCTGTCGCCCGCTATTTCCATCGACCAGAAATCTACCAACCGAAATCCCAGGTCCACAGTGGGCACAGTGACGGAAATTTATGATTATTTCCGTCTGCTGTACGCCAGGATCGGGATTCCGCACTGCCCTAAGTGTGGGAAACCGATCAGCAGACAGACCGTAGACCAGATGGCAGACCGGATCATGGAACTTAAAGAGGGAACAAAGTTTCAGCTTCTGGCGCCGATCGTCCGCGGAAGGAAGGGAAGGCACGAAAAGATTTTCTCAAATGCCAAGAGAAGCGGGTATGTCCGTGTCAGGGTTGACGGAAACATTTATGATCTGGAGGAAGAGATCACACTGGACAAAAATAAAAAGCACAGCATTGAGATCGTTGTGGACCGGCTGGCAGTGCGCCCGGGGATTGAAAAGAGACTGACGGATTCTATTGAGACAACGCTGGACCTGGCGGACGGATTAATGACTGTGGATATTATTGGAGGAGAACCGATGAATTTCAGCCAGAGTTTTTCCTGTCCTGACTGTGATATCAGCATTGACGAGATTGAGCCGAGAAGCTTTTCTTTTAACAATCCGTTCGGAGCCTGCCCGGTATGTCACGGTCTCGGATATAAGATGGAATTTGATGTGGATCTTATGATTCCTGACCCAAAACTGAGCATTGCGGAAGGTGCGATTCAGGTGATGGGCTGGCAGTCCTGTACAGACAAGAAAAGTTATACCCGGGCGATCCTCGATGCTCTTGCAAAAGAATATAAATTTGACCTAAACACACCTTTTAAAGACTATCCGAAAAAGATCAGAGACGTGATTCTTTACGGAACAAATGGAAAAGAAGTGAAGGTTCATTATACAGGCCAGAGGGGACAGGGTGTTTATGATGTATCCTTTGAAGGTCTGATCAGGAATGTAGGCCGAAGATACCGGGAATCCTCTGAATCTATGAAGGCAGAGTACGAAAATTACATGACGGTCACCCCATGTGAGGAGTGTCACGGACAGAGACTGAAGGCAGAGTCACTGGCTGTGACTGTGGCAGGAAAAAATATTGCGGAAATGTGTGACATGTCTGTGGGAGAAATTTCTGTCTTTTTGGACGAGATGGAACTGACAGACCGGCAGCAGTTTATTGGAAGCCAGATTTTAAAGGAAATTAAGGCCAGAGTAGGGTTCCTCAACAATGTGGGGCTTGAATACCTGACACTTTCCAGGGCAACCGGAACACTTTCCGGGGGAGAAGCCCAGAGAATACGCCTTGCAACCCAGATCGGATCGGGTCTTGTGGGTGTGGCATATATTTTGGACGAACCAAGCATCGGTCTGCATCAGAGAGACAATGACAAACTCATCAATACCCTGAAAAATTTAAAAGATCTGGGAAATACCCTGCTGGTCGTGGAACACGATGAGGATACGATGCTGGCAGCGGATCATATTGTGGACGTTGGACCCGGAGCCGGAGAGTACGGCGGTGAGATTGTAGCCCAGGGAACCGCCCAGCAGATCATGAAGAATAAAAAATCCATCACCGGTGCATATCTTAGCGGAAGGATTAAAATACCGGTTCCGGAGGAGCGCAGAGAGCCTTCCGGCTGGATGAAGGTAATTGGTGCCAGAGAGAATAACCTCAAAAATATCGATGTGGATATCCCTCTGGGAATCTTTACCTGTGTGACCGGTGTATCCGGTTCCGGGAAGAGTTCTCTGATTAATCAGATTGTTTATAAGAGACTGGCGAAAGAGCTGAACCGTGCAAAAATCAAGGCGGGAAAACACACAGACATCGAAGGCTTTGACCAGCTGGATAAGATCATCGATATTGACCAGTCTCCGATCGGACGGACACCGAGATCAAATCCTGCGACTTACACGGGTGTATTTGATCAGATCAGAGATTTGTTTGCCATGACAAAGGACGCAAGAAGCCGCGGATACAATAAAGGTAGGTTCAGCTTTAATAAAAAGGGCGGAAGATGTGAGGCATGCGCCGGGGACGGGATCATTAAGATCGAGATGCATTTCCTTCCGGATGTGTATGTTCCCTGTGAAGTGTGTCAGGGAAAGAGGTACAACAGAGAAACACTGGAAGTTCTCTACAAAGGAAAGAGCATTTATGATGTCCTGAATATGACGGTTGAGGAAGCCTGTGAATTCTTTTCAAATATTCCGAGCATCAGCCGGAAGATGGAGACGCTGAGAGATGTGGGTCTTTCCTATATCCGTCTGGGGCAGCCTTCCACCCAGCTTTCCGGGGGAGAAGCCCAGAGAATCAAACTGGCTACGGAACTGAGCAAACGGAGTACAGGAAAGACAATCTATATTCTGGATGAACCTACTACAGGACTTCATTTTGCAGATGTCCATAAGCTGGTGGATATTTTGAGCAAGCTGACGGAAGGCGGCAATACCGTCATTGTCATCGAGCACAATCTGGAAGTCATAAAGACTGCGGATTATATTATCGACATAGGGCCGGAAGGCGGAAATAAGGGAGGAACTGTTGTAGCCCAGGGTACTCCTGAGGAGATATGTAAAGCAGAACAGTCTTATACCGGAAAATACCTGAAAAAATATCTGGATAAATAATAAACTGCCGGACATGCGGTGAGCATGCCGGCAGTTTTTGTACGTCGGTTTCGATGCAGCTAATCTTCCATTTGCTTACCGAGGAAAGATGCACCTATTTTTGCGATGGTCAGGTCCTGTTCATTCATTTTGTTTTCATTGGAAAGAATACAGACCAGTCCGATAGCATCTCCTTCGGCAATAATCGTAGCCACAGCCTGATTTGTAAATTCATCAGGAAAATCGGAGATGATCGGAACAAAATTCTGATCTCCCTTGGCTGCGCTGAACTGTCCGCGGTCAATGATGATCTGTTCTGCCTGCTCATGCAGGAGTTTTCCGGACAGTTTTTTTCCGTTCGGACCTGCGGCGGCGATGACGGAATCCTGATCACAGATACAGATTGTATGAGGAAGGGTTGCAGCTATGGACTCAGCGTACTGTTTTGCTATCTGCCCCATTTCCCCGATCGGAGAATATTTTTTTAGAATAATGCTTCCGTCGTGTTCCGTAAATATCTCCAAAGGATCACTTTCTCTGATATGCATTGTCTTGCGGATTTCTTTCGGAATTACGATCCTTCCCAAGTCATCAATACGTCGTACTATTCCTGTTGCTCTCATGTGTTTACGTCTCCTCTCACAAACATATATTTTCCCATGTGGATATTGTTTGCATCGGGAGAAAAAATATACCAAAACTCTTTTTACTATGATATAATTAAAAACTAGAGCGAGATGAAAAGCATAAATTCAATGATAAAAGATAAAGGAGTAAGAGATGAATTTTAAAATTAGATTAACTGCAAAAGATCTGTATCAGTTCTCTATGACCCATGCATATAATGGACAGTCAGGGATTTTTACAGTTATCTGCGTTTTAGTCGGGATTATGATGGTATTCCGCGGCACAGCAGCCGGAGGCGGAATGTATTATGCAATGCTTGGAGTATTAATGATCGCACTTTTCACGATCGTCACACCGCTTATTTTGTATATGAAGGCAAAGAAACAGGCAGCAGGGAATCCAATGTATCAAAACGAAACGGAATATGATCTTCAGGAAGACGGAATTCATGTGGTAATGGGAGATCAAACGGGCATCATTCCCTGGAATCAGATCTTCAAGATCAGACACAGCAGAGGAATGTATATTTTATATACAGGAAAACAAAGTGCATTTATCTATCCTGATGCAGCACTCGGAGAACAGAAAGATGAGATCATGAATTATATTTATCAGCATGTACCGGCCAGTACAAAGCTTCCAAAGTATGCAAAGAGGTCTTAGTATGACAGAAAGCTTCAGTTATGAGGATACATTTCGTACAGGCTTCCTGCTGGGAGAAAAGGCCGGACCTGGAGATGTGTACTGTCTCTGCGGAGATTTAGGAGTCGGCAAGACAGTCTTTACCCAGGGATTTGCAAAGGGTCTTGGAGTAGAGGAACCTGTGCAGAGTCCTACTTTTACGATCGTGCAGGAGTATGAAGAAGGACGTCTGCCTTTTTACCATTTCGATGTCTACCGCATTGGGGATGTGGAGGAGATGGACGAAATTGGATATGAAGATTACATTTACGGGCAGGGAGTTTCTCTGATTGAGTGGGCCAACTTGATTGAGGAGATCCTGCCTGAACATTATACGAAGATTACGATTTCCAAAAACCTGGAACGGGGATTTGATTACCGGGAAATTAAGATTGAGGAGATATAGATGAAGATTTTAGCGTTGGATAGTTCAGGGCTTGTGGCATCGGCTGCTTATCTTGTGGACGGTGTAATGGTTGCAGAGTATACGGTCAATGATAAACTTACCCATTCACAGACGCTGCTTCCCATGCTGGATGTGATGAGAAAACAGGTGGGATTTGAGCTGACGGAACTGGATGCTGTTGCAGCAGCCATGGGGCCGGGCTCTTTTACCGGGCTTCGGATCGGGGCAGCCACAGTAAAAGGGCTCGGCCTGGCTCTGGACAAGCCGGTTATTCCGGTCCCGTCCGTGGACGGCCTGGCTTTTCAGCTGTACGGAGCGCAGGGAATCATCTGTCCCATCATGGATGCAAGAAGGAATCAGGTTTATACCGGATTTTACCGTTTTGAGCGCGGACAGTTTAAAGTAATAAAAGAACAATGTGCCCAGAGCATGCAGGATACGCTGGATCAGCTGGATCAGCTGGCGGATTTTGAGGATACGGTAATTTTCCTGGGGGATGGGGTGCCTGTCCATAGGGAAACGATCTCAGAACAGTTGGGTGAAAAGGCTTTTTTTGCTCCTGAATTTGCGGGGCGGCAGAGAGCCGGTGCAGTGGGGGCACTGGCCGGTATCTATTACCAACAGGGAAAGTTTGTCACGGCAGATGATTTTGAGCCTGAATATTTACGAAAGTCCCAGGCTGAAAGGGAAAGAGAAGAACGGCTGAAACATGAAGAAACCAATATTTGAGGTAAGAGAAAAGGATCTTGCGATGATTGCAGAGCTGGAAAAGCAGTGTTTTTCAGATCCGTGGTCTCTCCGCACGATCGAGGACGCCTTCAGACAAAAGGATTATTTTATATATGTATGGCGTGACATGAAACGCGTCAGCGGTTATGTCATAGGCCGCCTGGCGGCAGATGAGGGAGAACTGCTCAGAGTTGGTGTTCTGCCTTTTATACGGAATTTCGGCATTGGAGCACGGCTGGTCCGCGTTCTGCAGGAGGAGCTTGCAAAAAGATTTGTCTCCGCTGTATATCTGGAAGTGAGAGAATCCAACAAGCCGGCGATCCGCATGTATAAAAAGCAGGGATTTATCGTTCAGGGCCGGCGACCCAAATATTACCGGAATCCGATGGAAGACGCTGTTTTAATGCGCTGGGACGTTCCGGCCCAGTCATTACCAGTAGTATCGGAAGAAAAACCTTCTTATAATGAGACCCATAAGGAGGAGAATGAGATGAAGTGCAACTTATGTGGTCGAACAATCAAAGAGAAGGAAGATTTTTTTAAAGGTGAGAAGGAGTGGGGATATTTTTCAGGCAAAGATCTGGAATGCCATGAATTTTATCTTTGCGAACATTGTTATGATGAACTGGTAAAAAAATTTAAAATACCGGTTTCTGTGAAAGAAAAGAAAGAAGTCTTGACTTAGAAAAAGGATGTAAAATGTTAGATGTATGTTTATTAGGTACCGGGGGCATGATGCCTCTTCCATATCGGAAACTGACGGCGTGCATGACCAGGTTCAATGGCCATGACGTGCTGATTGACTGCGGCGAAGGAACACAGGTGGCGATCAAAGAACGGGGGTGGAGTGTGAAGCCTCTGGATGCCATCTGTTTTACGCATTTTCACGCAGACCATATCAGCGGACTTCCGGGTCTTTTGCTGACACTTGGAAATGCCGAGCGGACGGAACCGTTATTGATCATTGGGCCGAAAGGTGTGGAGCGGGTCGTACAGTCCTTAAGGGTCATTGCTCCGGATCTCCCGTTTGAGATCGAATTTTTGGAATTATCCGGCAAACAACAGGTGATTCCTATGGACGGATATCAGATCGAGGCGTTCCGGGTACAGCATAACATTATGTGCTATGGATATAATATGATCATACCGAGAGCCGGAAAATTCGATCCGGAAAAGGCAAGGCAGAACGACATCCCGATGAAGTACTGGAGCCGTCTTCAGAAAGGCGAGACGATAGAAGCCGACGGACGTATCTTAACCAGTGATATGATCCTCGGTGAATCAAGAAAAGGGATTAAACTGACTTATTGTACGGACACAAGACCTGTCCCTTTCATAGCAGAAAATGCCCGTGGTGCAGATCTGTTCATCTGTGAGGGCATGTATGGGGAAGAAGGCAAAGAGAAAAAGGCAAAAGAGTATAAACATATGACATTTTATGAAGCTGCAAGGCTTGCGAAACAGGCAGATGTGGGTCAGCTCTGGCTGACCCATTACAGCCCGTCTTTGGTAAGACCAGAGGAATTTATGGGAAAGGTCAGAGAGATCTTTCCGAGATCCAAGGCCGGAAAGGACGGAAAAACGGTTACTTTGGATTTTTGTGAGGAATAGGGAGCGGACAATGGATAAAAATATTAAAATACTGGCAATTGAATCTTCCTGCGATGAGACTGCCGCCGCAGTAGTGGAAAATGGGAGAAGTGTCAAATCCAATATTATTTCATCACAGATAGAACTACATAAGCTGTACGGCGGAGTCGTACCGGAGATCGCATCGAGAAAACATATCGAAAAGATCAACTATGTGATCAGAGAGGCGCTGAATGAGGCGGGTGAGACTTTGGATTCTATTGATGCGGTAGCAGTTACCTATGGACCAGGACTCGTTGGAGCTTTGCTCGTGGGTGTAGCGGAGGCAAAGGCAATCGCTTTTGCTAAAAACAAGCCCCTGGTAGGGGTGCATCATATTGAAGGGCATATTTGTGCCAATTATATAGAACACCACGAGCTGGAACCTCCGTTTTTATGTCTTGTTGTATCCGGCGGACATACACATCTGGTGGATGTAAAAGATTACGGTGTCTATGAAATCATCGGGCGTACTAGGGACGATGCTGCGGGAGAGGCCTTTGACAAGGTGGCCAGGTCCATCGGTCTCGGCTATCCTGGAGGTCCAAAGATCGAAGCTCTGGCAAGAGAAGGCAATAAAGAAGCGATTAAGTTTCCAAGGGCAAAAGTGGACGATGCGCCGAATGATTTCAGTTTCAGCGGACTGAAGTCCTCTGTTCTGAATTATCTGAATAAGTGTGAGATGAAGGGGGAAGAAGTAAACCGGGCAGATGTGGCGGCTTCTTTTCAGGAAGCTGTTGTGGATGTGCTCAGTACTCACGGCGTTGAAGCGGCAAAGAATCTCGGCTACCGGAAACTTGCGATTGCCGGGGGAGTGGCTTCCAACGGAGCTTTCAGGGAGAAAATTCAGACCAGATGCCGGGAAGCAGGAATTGCATTTTATCATCCATCACCCATATTATGTACAGATAACGCGGCAATGATCGGAGCCGCAGGGTATTATGAATATATGAACGGAGCCAGAAGCGGCTGGGATCTGAATGCGGTTCCGGGGTTGAAGATCGGCCAGAGATAAACAATTAGGAGATGCCATGAAGGAGAAAATCGTAGCCATAGTACTTGGCGCGGGAGAAGGGAAACGCATGGGGAGCGGGATTCCCAAACAGTATATGATCATTAAGTCGAGACCTCTGATCTACTACGCCCTAAAAGCTTTTGAACACAGTCCGGTGGATGAAGTCATCTTAGTAACCGGAGAGGATGAGATTGACTATTGTAAGAAATATATTGTAGACAAGTATCAGTTTGAAAAGGTGAGCAGAATCGTAGCCGGAGGCCGGGAACGGTACGAGTCTGTCTATCTCGGGCTGAGAAGCATTGGAGAGGCAGACTATGTCTTGATTCACGACGGAGCGAGGCCGATGCTGAATGCCGATATCATACGGAAATGTATTATCAATGTGCGCAGGCATAAAGCTTGTGTGGTCGGTATGCCTTCAAAAGATACAATCAAGGTCGTAGACAATGACACTTATGCTGTTTCGACACCTCCAAGAAGAAAGCTCTGGCAGGTCCAGACTCCTCAGTGTTTTGATTTTAATCTGATCTATGATGCCTATCAGAAGTTGATGGACAGTGGAGATACTACGGCAACCGATGACGGTATGGTACTTGAAAATTATGGAGATCAGAGAGTTAAAGTGAAGCTTATTGAAGGAAGTTATGACAATATTAAGGTGACAACTCCCGAGGATGTGAGAATCGCAGGAAGCCTTGTGAAGGCCAGAAAACTGTTCCGGTTCCTGCACAATGTCCATGATAAGATTATTTATCTGCAGATGAAGATACTGCAGAAGCGGTTTTTTACAAAAAAGAAAAAATAGTTTACAGATTTTATTCTAAGTATTTTAAAAATAATCAGATACATTTCATGTGCAGTGACAGACGAAAATCTGCCTGATTGCGGCATGAGTCCGTCAGATACCAAAAAAATAAACTTTTTTCAAAAAACTTGTTGACAAGTGTAGGAGCGTTTGGTATTATATACAAGCGTCACCGAGAGAGGCGCTCAAAAAACAAACAAAACAAGTACCTGGAGAGGTATCGAAGTGGTCATAACGAGGCGGTCTTGAAAACCGTTTGTCCGCAAGGGCGCGTGGGTTCGAATCCCACCCTCTCCGTTACTTTGAAGATCAGCATTAGCTGACAGCAAAGTAGTTAGGGACGCTTGGAGAAGTACCCAAGTGGCTGAAGGGGCTCGCCTGGAAAGTGAGTAGGTCGTTAATAGCGGCGCGAGGGTTCAAATCCCTCCTTCTCCGTTGGAACTTTGACAAGAGGTTCTGAAAGATAAGTTTGAGTGCAGTGTGCACTTCGGAAGTTTCACTTCCTCAGTCGCGGCAGAGCCGCTTATATAAAAAGTAAATCGTATACGCTTAGAAGAATGAATTCTTCACGCGATACACTTCATTTTTTATGCACACAATACTACAAACGCGAACATTGACAACTAAACAATAAGACAACCTTGAAAATTCTAAGAGATTTTCAGTATCTTTTGAAAAA